>DATFXS010000139.1:0-11162 GCA_035315605.1 Polyangia bacterium | reverse complement strand
AAGCTGCCGCATCTGCGGGTCGGAGCGCTGCTCCGATTCGATCCCGAGGCCGTGAAGGCGTTCGTTCACGGTCAGGCGGCTGGTGGAGGTAAGGTCCTGTCGATGCGACCGCGCAACGACACGGAGAGGGAGTAAGGAGGGTCAAATGGCGCAGCCATACCGTCGTGGGAGTCGCTGGTACCTCAAGTACAAGGACGCCTCGGGCCGCTGGCACGACCAAGTGTGCGACGCCAGCACCAAGGGTGATGCCGTCTTGCTGCTGCGTGAGATCCAGGTTGCCGAGGATCGCGCGCGCAACGGTCTCGACAGGCGACCTCCTCGCGACGGCGGCGGCACGGTCGACGCGATGGTGGAATGGTGGGTTGCGAAGTTCCTCTCGAAGCGCGCGTCGTACTCGCAATGCATCGGGACGATTCGAAGGCACATCATCGGCTCGTCACTCGGCGCGCGACGGCTGGTCGACGTCACCCCCGGGCGCGTCGACGCGTTCCTCGAGGAGAAGTCCGCCGACTTCTCGGCCGAGACGGTCAATCACCTGCGCGGCTATCTCGGGCGCGCGTTCAACATGGCGCTGCGCACGCAGCGATTCGTGGGCACGAACCCGGTCACGAGCGTCCCCAAGCGCAAGGTGCCCCACCGCCTACCGGACTACCTGCGCCCGGAAGAAATCGTCCCCGTGCTCGCGAACGTGCCGGATCGGTGGCGCTGTCTCTTCGCGGCGGCGCTGTACACGGGCATGCGCAAGGGCGAGCTGCTCGGGCTCCGCAAGACAGACGTCGACCTCCCAGCGCGCCTCATCACGATCCGCCGCTCGCACAATCGCGATACGACGAAGGGTGGTCATGCCGACGCCGTGCCGATCGCAGCCGAGCTCGCGCCTTACCTCGAAGTGGCGATGGCCGAGTCGAAGACGGATCTCGTCTTCCCCGCCCGCGATGGACGCCTGCTGTCACGCCGGGTCCAGCTCGAGCAGGTCCTCCGGCGGGCGCTCCGACGAGCGAACATTCTCACCGGCTGGCGGCACACGTGTCGGCGCAAAGACTGCGGCCACGTCGAGCACGCGCCAGACGCTGAGATCCGCAGGTGCCCCAAGTGCAAGATGAAGCTCTGGCCGGTCGGGCAGGTTCGGCCGATCCGCTTCCACCACATCCGCCACACGACAGCCTCGCTGCTCATGATGGCCGGCGCTGACCTCCCGGCGGTGCAGCGGATCATGCGCCACACCGATCCGCGCATCACCACCGAGTTCTACGGCCACCTCGCGCCCGGCTACCTGCGCGGCGCGATCGATCGCCTCGCCTTCGAGTCCCAGCCGGCCCCGGCCGACGAGGCCACGCGCGCCGCCGCGGGCGCCGCTGGCGAGCCGCCCAACGACGCCGATCCCCTACCCGATCCGATCCCGCTCCGCCCGTTTGCTGCACCCGTGCTGCAGGATCCCGACTCACCCGACGACGAGCCGCCGCGCGACCCGCGCAAGCCCGGGAGACTCCGGGCGATTTCTCGGTCGGGGCGAGAGGATTCGAACCTCCGACATTCTGCTCCCAAAGCAGACGCGCTACCAGGCTGCGCCACGCCCCGTTTTTGTTGTTCGTGCTCGCCGCAAGTCTACACGACGCGCCCGTTGCTGCGTCAGCGCATCTCGACTGTCGGGCGGCGGTTCGTCAGTCGCACAGCGAGCCGCAACCGCCGATGGTCGTGACGCGAGCGGGACGCCATTGCCAGGTGCCGTTCTGCTTGAAGACACACCCGTCCTCCCCGGGGCCGCAGATCAGGCGCCTCCTGCTGTTTGGCGGCTGACGGCTGAAATCGGACGGGCCGGGCGCGGGGAGGTTTGCCGCCAGCGCCGGGTCCGGATCCCACGCCGGCGGATCCGGCTCGTGGATGCACCCGTACACGCCGTTTTTCCCGCCTCCGACGCAGCTGTACCGGCCACGCTGGCCGCACGCCTCGACGTCGTAGACGGCGTCCGCGATGTCGTGGCGCTCGAGCACGTTGACCTGAGCGGGGTCGCATTGGAACTCGTTGGAGACCCGGTGAACCAGCGCGTCGGGGCCGAAGATGCAGCCCGCGACGCCCGCTGTCAGCAACGCAACCGTCGTCGTCAACCTCACGCAACCCGGACACCGAATGCCGGATTCAAGTTAGCAGTCCGCGTGCCACGATCGCGGAAGGTGCTTCGGGCCCGAGCCGCTTCGTCGCGCGAGGCAAACTGCCCCCGGGGGCATTTCGCCCCCGCATCCGGCGGGCGTCAGCGCAGCTCGATGTCGTACGGCAGCCGCGCCTGGAAGCCGCTGCCCGGACCGAGCAGCATCGGCGCCAGCAACCGCAGCGCCGACCGACCGTCCGGCGTCATCAACTGGGCCGGCGACACCTGAACCGGCGATGCGTCCTGCGGCGCCGCACCGGCCGCTTCGTCGGCCGCGCCGATCAGCCGGCGCAGGATCCCGCGCTGCGACCGCGGCAGCACCTCCATCTCGGGCAGCTGATCGCGCCCGACGGGGATGCCCGCGCGGCGCACCGCCTCGTCGATCGCGTCGCCAACGCCGCCCATCCGATCCACGAGGCCGAGCGGCAACCCCATCGCGCCGGTCCAGACCTGGCCGCGCCCGATCTCGTCGACGCGCGCCGCGGTCAGGCCGCGCGACGCGCGCCCCGCGGCCACCGTCGCGACGAACTGCCCGTACATGTGCCGCAACTTGTCCAGCACCATCGCTCGCTCCGTCTCGGTCCACGGGCGATAGGGCGACAGGTAGTCGGCGTGGGCGCCGCGCCGCGCGGTCTCGACCTTCACGCCCAGCATGTCCAGCAGCGGGGCGGCGCTGACCTTGAAGCCGAAGATGCCGATCGATCCGGTCATCGTCGACGGCTCGGCGAACACGAAGTCCGACGGCGCCGCCACGTAGTATCCCCCCGACGCCGCGAGGTCGCCCATCGACACGATCACCGGCTTGCCCGCCGCGCGCAGAAGGACGATCGCGCGCGCGATGACGTCGGAGGCGAAGGCAGACCCGCCCGGGCTGTTGACGCGCAGGACGACGGCGCCGACCGTCACGTCGGTGCGGCACTCTTCCAGCGCCGCCAGCACCGTGTCCGACCCCGCGAAGCCGCCGATACCGAACGGCAGTTCCTGGCTGGGGCCGTCGACGATGGTGCCGTCGAGCAGCACGATCGCGATGCGCCGGCCCGGCCAGGCGCCCGGCGCGATTCGCCCGGTCTCGAGATCGGTGATGGCGACGTCGGATCGCCCGAGCGCGTGCGCGATCACCGCCTCCAGCTGCCCCTGATCGGCGATGCCGTCGACCAGGCCCGCCGCCTGCGCCTCGGCCGGCGTGTAGAGGCCGCGATCGATGAGCAAGCGTACAGCGGCGGCGTCCATGCGCTTGCCGGCCCGCGAGCGGTCGGCCGCGATCGCGCTGGTGATGCGCGCGAAGACGTCGTCCAGCAGGCGCGCCTTGTTGGCGCGGACGTCGGGCGACTGCTCGGTCATGATGAACGGCTCCATCGCCCCCTTGAACTGGGCGATGCGCACCAGGTCGACGTGGACGCCCAGGCGATCCATCGCGCCCTTGTAGAAGGTGACGCTCTGGGAGATGCCGATCAGCCCCAGCTCGCCCGCCGGGTGCAGGACGATCGCGTCGGCGGCGGCCGCCAGGTAGTACTCGCGCGTCGACGGCGACGTCGCGTAGGCGAGCACGCGCTTGCCGTGCGCGCGCAGCATCCCCATCAGATCGCGCAGCTCCTCGATGCGCGCCGTCCCCAGCTGCACGTCCTCGATCTTGAACAACACCGCCGCGACCGACCGATCGGCGGCCAGGCCCCGGATCCGGCTGACCAGGGAGACGAACGCACGATCGTCCTCGATTCCCTCCAACGCGATGCGCACCACGTGCGCCGGCGCGATCAGCTCGGGGCCGCGCTGGCCGCTCAGGTACACGCGCGCGGCGACGCTGGCGCCGTCGTCACCCGCACCCGGGAACGTCCCGTAGACGCCGAAGGCGCCGCCGGCGCGGCCGAAGTCCAGCGCCAGCCCGACGCCCAGCCGGCTGTCGGCGCCGCCCTCCAGCGCGAGCGGACCGTTCACCACCGGCACCCGCTCGCCCTCGGCGTAGAGGCGCATCCCGTCGATCAGCCGGACGGATGCGCGCGCGCGCGGCACCAACCGATCCCAATCATCCGCGTTTGCGTGCGCCGCGCCGAGCGCGACCTCGAGGCGATCGGTGCCGAACGGCCGGACGGCCAGCTCCGCCTGCCACAGCCGGGGCGTCGCCACCGGCTGCCACGCGTCCTCGAGCGTGATGCCGAGGGCCACCAGCCGGCCCGCGCGCAGCGAGAGGCCGAAGTCGAAGGTGTCGGTGCCGGCGAAGGAGCCGCTCCAGATGTGCTCCCACGCGGCGCCGATGGCGGCCGCGCGTCCCAGCCGGAGGCCGTAGGCGACCCGCAGGTTGGTGTGACCCTCGAAGCCGCCGCTGCTCGTGACGCCGGTCAGGCCGATGCCGAGCGCGTTCGGCCCGAAGATCGGCGCCGCCCAGTAGCCGCCCGCGCCGCGCCGCGTGCGCGAGGCGTCGGCCCCCGCGGCGGTGCCGCCCGCGAGAACCAGCTCGAGGCTCCCGCCGGGAAGCAGCCCGAGCTGCGCCGGATTCAGCTCGACCGCGGTCGCGTCGGCGTCGCCCGCGCGCGCAGCGCCCGTGATGAGAGGACCTCGGGTCGGTCGCACCTCCGGATCGCTGACCTGGGCGCGGGCCGGGCGCGCGCCGCCCAGACACACGCCGACGAGCGCCCCCACCAGCAACACCGGCCTCGCGCCGCGCGCGGCCGCGGCCCTGGCGCCGGCGCCGGATAGTCGCGTTGCCTCGAACCTGGTCATCGGTGGGGCGGAGTATAGTCATGAACGTTCGATGCAGAACTGGGATAGGCCGCCCCCCGACATCGCCGTCGCGGAGCTGTTCGAGCGCTGGCTGCCGGATGCGTTCGCCGCGTCCGGCGCGCGCGCACCCGCCGGCGCGCCTTTCCTGCGCGTCACCATCTCCGGGAACGGCGGCGGCACATGGGAGGTCCGGGCCGACGACGCCACGATCTCGGTCGCGGCCGGAGAGAGCCGGCCGCCCGACGTCTGGATCCGCCAGTCGATCGCCGACCTCCGGGTCTCGCTCGGCGCGCCCGACGCCGATCTACCCACGCTGGTGCCGGCCGAATGGTCCGCGCGCGATCTCCTGCTCGCGGCGCCGGGCGACGTCGAGATGGTGCGCCAGATCTCCGGGCGGCTCTGCTTCGAGATCGAGGGACGGCGGCGGCGGCGCTGGGCGATCGACGTCGCGTTCGGCCGGGCGGGTGTCGCGGCGGGGCGGCCGCGAACGACCGTGCGCATCGACGGCGCGACGTTCGATGGCGTCCGGGGCGGAACCATCGCGCCGATGCAGGCGCTGCTGGACGGGCGGCTGAAGATCGAGGGCGATCGCGCGCTGGCGATGCAGCTATTGCTGCTCGTCGGGAGTCGCCTCGGCCGGCGCTGACGGCGGCGCGGGCTTGTCGGAATCGCCATCAGACGAAGAGTCTGCCGGCGCTTCGCCCGGAGACGCGGCCGCCTTCCCGGCGCGCGCCTTGGCGCGCGGGCGCGGCGCTTTCTCGGCGGTCACCTTCTTGCGCGCGCGGTCGAGCCCCCGCTTCAGCGTCGCGTCGCCGGGTTTGCCGGCGATGGCGGTCTTGTACTCGGCCACCGACTCTGCGTAGTCCTTGGCGGCGTACAGCGTGTCGGCGAGCAACGCGTGCGCGTCGGCGACGGCATCCGTCGCGTCACCCGCCAGCGTCAGGCCCTCGCGCGCCCAGGCGACGGCCTTGTCGGTGTCGCCCGCCTTGATGGCGTCGATCGCCGACGTCCGGACCAGATCGAGCAGCGCCTTCGCCTCCTCGGGCGAGCCTGGCAGACCGGATCCGATCCGGTAGTGCGCGGTGGCCGCTTCGAAGTTCTGCTTCTGCAGATCGTCATGCGCCAGGGCGAGCAGGCTGGCACGCGCGTGGGTCCGCGCCGACCGGGACGCCGGATCTTTCTCGTCGGCCGCCCAGCGCGCGAGCCGTTTCTCCAGCTCGGGAAGTTGCGGCAACCCGGCCGCCAGTAACTTGTCGACCTCGGCCACCGCGGCGCGCTCGCGCTGCGCTTTCTGCTCTTCGGGCGACAGGGCCGGCGCGGGCGCGGGCGCGGGCGCCGCACCCGCGACAGCCGGCGGTGTGGGCGCGGGCGGGACGCTCGGCGGCGTCGGCGCAGGCGGCGCGTTCGGCGTCGGCGCGGCGACGGACGCGCGCGTGTTCCACGGAAGCGGCAGCTTGCCCCAGAACCGAACCCCGACGGCGCCGCCGGCCAGCAGCACGGCGAGCGTCACGGCGAACCGCCGGGCGCCGCGACCCGACCGCGCCTGGATAGGCGTCTCGGGAACCAGCACGCTGTCGGCGCCGAACCGGTCCGACAGCGACGGCAGGCCCTGGGACGGCGATCGGAACTGGGGTCGCGCGGCTGCCGATCCGGGGCGGAACTGGCCCGGCGGCTGGCGGAACGATGCGGGCTGCGTCGTCGGCGGCGGCGTCACCGGCCCCGGCGTCGTCGGCGGCGGCGTCACCGGCCCCGGCGTCGCCGTCATCGTCGGCGGCGGCGTCGCCGCCATCGGCGTCACCACCGGCGCGCGCGCCGGCGTGACGTTCCAGGCAACGGGCGTCCCCTGGCGGCGCGCCTCCAGGCGATCGAGCAGCGCGTGCCCCAGCGATTCCTCCTGCGGCAACGTCGGCTGGGCCGGCTGGTCGTCGATGTCGTGCGGCGACGGCTCGACCCGCGGCTCCGGCTGGTGCAGGCCCAGCAGGTCGGCCACGGCCCGCGTGCGCCCCCACAGCGACTTCACCAGATCGTATTCCAGCTGCGACATCGTCTGGTAGCGCTGAGCCGGATCCAGGGCCAGCGCACGCACGACGATGCGGTCCAGATCCTCCGAGAGCTGCAGGCGCAGCGACCGCGGTCCGACCACCTCGCCGTCGCGCTTCTGCGGCGGCTGCCCCGTCACCATTTCATAAAGCAGCGCGCCGACCGAATAGATGTCGCCGCGGTGATCGACGACGCCGCCCGCCGCCTGCTCGGGCGCCATGTACTCGGGCGTCCCCATCGCGATGCCCGGATTCGTCAGCCGGTTCGATCGCCCGGCGCTGCGCGCCACGCCGAAGTCCAGCACCTTGACGAAGTCGGCCTTGCCGTCGCGCGCGACCAGAAAGATGTTCTCCGGTTTTAGATCGCGGTGAATCACGCCGGCGGCGTGGGCGGCGGCCAGCGCGCGGCAGATCTGGATGGTGATCTGGCAGGACCGGTTCGGGTCGAGCCGGCGTTCGTGCGTCAGCACGTCGGCGAGATCGATCCCCTCCAGGTACTCCATGATGAAGTACGCGCACCCGTCCTCGGTCGTGCCGGAGTCCATCACGTCGATGATGTTGGGGTGCCCGATGCGCGAGGCGGCGCGCGCCTCGCGTCGGAAGCGTTCGACCAGCTCCTGCTCCGTCGAGTAGTGCGGATGCAGGATCTTGATCGCGACGACCTTTCCGATCTCGACGTGCTCGGCGGCGTAGACCGTCCCCATGCCACCCTCGCCGATCTTGCGCAGCACGCGGTAGCGGCTGTCGATCACGCGCCCGGCGAAGTCGACGCCCAGCGACTCCTCCTCGCGCGGGAACGGCAGGCCCGGAATCGCCGGCGGCAGCTGGCGCGGCGCGGTCGGCACCTTGGCCTCGGCCAGCGCCTCCAGCGAGATGGCGGGGCGGTCGGGCTGCGTGTCCCGCGGTTCGGTGATGGCGGGCGCGGGGGTCGGCGCCGGCGTCGGCGCCGGCAGCGCCTGCGCCGCCAGCAGCAGCGCCTCGCGCTCCTCGCGCTCTTCCTTGATCGCCGTCTCGTAAAGGCCGCGCACGAAGCCGGCCACGCGCTCGGTGTCGGCGCGCGGCGCGACCTCGGCCATCACGTCGGCCAGCGCCTGGCGCATCTCCTCCGCCGACTGGTAGCGAGCCTCGCGGGCGGGCGCCAGCGCGCGCAGCAGGAGCGTGTCGAGCGCCGGCGAGATCCAGGGCGCCTTGGCCGACGGCGTCTGCGGCCGCGGATGGCGCACCAGCGACATCGCCGTGGCCGGGTCCACGTTCGCGAGCTGCAGGTACTGGTTCCCGGTCAGAAGCTCCCACAGCACGATGCCCAGGCTGTAAACGTCGGTGCGCGCGTCCGCGACCTCGCCGCGCGCCTGCTCGGGCGCCAGGTACGACGCGCGGCCGAACACGACGCCGGGGGCGGTCTGTTCCTTTTTCAGCACGCTGCGCGCCAGACCGAAGTCGGTCAGCTTCACCTCGCCGAAATAGCTGAGCAAAATGTTGGGCGGCGCGACGTCGCGGTGAACCAGGTGCAGGTCGCCGTAGCCGTGCACGTACGAGAGCGCGCGAGCGACCTCGCGCCCGATGTGCAGCGCCACGTCCAGCGGGATGCGCGTCCGGGTGCGGACGCAGCGGTTCCAGATCTCGCGTAAATCCTTCCCCTCGACCAGATCCATCGCGATGAAGAATTCGCCGTCGATGTCGCCCGCGTCGAACGTCGGCACCAGGTTGGCGTGGGACAGGCGCAGCACCACCTTCGCCTCGTCGAGGAACCGCTGCGCCTTGGCGCGGTCGCTGCGCTCGGGGATGATCTTCTTGATGACGCAGCACTTCTGGAACCCCGGATCGCCGGTCGCCGCCAGGTAGATCTCCCCCATCCCACCCCGCGCCATCGGCTTGAGCAGGACGTACTTCCCAAATCTGCGCGGATAGAGCGCGGCCATCCCGAGGAAAGCGGGATCGTAGAACATCCTTGGCGCGTAGGGAACCGCAGAGGTTCCCCGGCGAATTTGCGGCTCAACCGCACCGCCGAGCGGGACCGCCCCCTCCGACGCGCCGCGCGGAACCCTTGTCGTCAGGGCCTTCGTTTCGAGCCCGCGGTCATTCGCCGATCTCCAGCTCCCGGTCGGTCGTGAGGGCGGCGAGCGCGGCGACGGCGCGGGCGTCAGGATCGCGCACGCCCGGGCCCAGCGTGCGGCGGAGAGCCGCGACGGCCTCGTGGCGCGCGGCCGGCGCGCCCGACGGATCGTAATCGGCGGCGGGGCCCGCGCCGGGCGGCGCGCCCGGAGCCAGCAGCCGGCGCAGGCTGCGCCACGCCAGGTGGCGGACCGCGGGGTAGCGATCGCTCTCCATGGCGGCCAGCAGCGCGCCCAGACGGCGGGCGCGCTCGTCGGCGCCGGACGCGGGCGCACGCCCGAGCGCGTCCGCGGCGACGGCGCGCCCGACCGGCTCGGCGGAGAACAGCGCCCGCAGCGGGCCCGCGCCGGTCGTCCCGCCGGGAACGCCGTCGACGTGGCAGAGCGTGCAGGCGTCGGGACGGGCGTCCGCGGCGGCCTCCGCGCGCGGCGGCTTCGGCACGTCGATCCGGTGGCTGCGGTGGACGTCCAGCACGCCGTAAACGATGCGCGGCATGTGGCAGCCGATGCAGCGCGCGCCCTCGCCGGCCGGATCGTGGTGGGCGTGTGCCGCCAGCGCGGCGGGGGTCTCCAGCTGCGCATGGCACTGCGTGCACATCTTGTCGGCGTCGGCGCCGGCGAACCGGGTGCGGATCTGGCCGCGCGGATCGCCCTCGTGCATGCCGTGGCAGTTGGTGCAGGTGAGGCCACCTTTCTGCGCGCACTTCGACTGCAGCAAACCTTGGAACTCGTAGGCGGTCAGCCGTGGCGTGCCGTCGTCCCAGAAGCGCGCCGCGAACGCCCCCGCCTGGCCGTGCAGCGTGGTGTCGCGCGCGAGCGGCCGGCTGTAGCGCCCGAGGTCGTCGCCGGCGACGAAGGGATCGCCGTGGGCCATGAACGGTCCGACGTCGGCGGTGATTCTCTGCCCGTGGCAGCGGCCGCAGACGTCGGCGGCGCGCGCCGGCGACAGGCGCGCCGGGTTGACGATCGTCGGGTCGGCGCGGCCCAAGGTGAGCCCGGACCCGGGCGCCGGCTCGGGATGGGCCCGGACGTGAGCGTCGCCCGGGCCGTGGCAGGCCTCGCAGGCGATCCCGAGCTCGGCCACCGTCGTGGTGAAGGCGCCCGACGACGGATCGCGGCCCGGATTGGGGGCGACGTTGTGACAGAAGACGCAGTTGTCGTTCCACCGCGTCACGTGGCGGTCGAACACGCCGCCGCCGTAGCTCGGCCGTGAGGGATCGTCGATGGCGGCGTCATCGGGAAACAGGAAGGCGCCGGTCATCGGGAACCAGCGCCGTTCCTCGACGTGGTACGCGACCGGCAGCCGCCAGAACGAATCGCCGTCGGCAGCCAGGTACTGCTGGTAGCGATGCGACCCGACCACGCGCACCACCTCGACCGTGCGCGGCGGCGCGCCGGCGGTCGCGAATGTCATGCGGTAGTGGCCGGCGTCGTCGCGGTCCATGCGCGCCTCGACGCCGGCGTGGCGCAGGATCGCGCCCGAAAAGTCGCCGCGGACGTTGGCCGGCGTCGCCTCGGTCGTCATCGTCCGGTGGAACGTCCGGGCCCAGCTTCGGTGACGGTCCTGGTGGCAGCGCCGGCACGCCGTCGAGCCGACGTACCCGACGGCATGAAGGTCGGTCACGCGGTCGAGACCGGCGCTGCGCGCGCCGCGGCTGCGCCAGAGGCCGAGGCCCACGGCCGAAGCGGCCAGCGCGACCAGTGAGAGCTTGATGACCGTCGCGCGCGGCACGACCGCATCCTAGCGCGTGACCCGCGCCGGCGGCCCCGACATTGACCTGCGGGCGATCGTGGTCAGGTTCTTCTGGTAGCGATTCCGAAGGGGGTCGGTGTGTCGCTGTTGCTCTTGTTGCTGCGCCTCCTGACGGGGCCGGCGGAGGTCCAGCCCGCGACCGCGACCGCGGAGGCGGAAAGCACAGCGCGCCCGGCGGTGGCCGTCGCGGCCGTTGATCCGGCGGTGCTGCGCGGCGCGGAAGCGGACCTTGCGACGGTCGAGGCCGGCCCGCGCCGGATCCGCGGGTTGCTGCCCGCCGCCGGTGACCGCCCGATCTACGCCGGCTGCGTCGCCCAGCGCCTGGCCGAGGCGCAGGTGCACGTGTCGATCGCGCGCGACGAGATGCGCCGCCTGACAGGCGCGGCGTCGTCCCC
>DATFXS010000138.1:0-3818 GCA_035315605.1 Polyangia bacterium | reverse complement strand
TCAATTACGGCATCTCGGGCGACTTCGAAGTCACCCGCTGCCCGTAGCTCGGCTCCGCTCGGCTGACGTCGAGGGCGGAGTGGGACGGTGAGCTCCTCGTCCTCCGCGAGCAAGCTTGGAATCCCGTCGGCCGCAAACGATCAGAGCGGCCGCCTACGCTCCGGCCGAGGAGCTCCCCGTCCCACTCCGCTCCTGGCGTTGCGCCTCGACTCCGCTTCGATGGCCGGACACCCGTTCCGCCCGCCCTCGCCGAAGATTTGAGCGAGCGGAGGTATTTGTGAGACGCGCTCTAGCGGCGCGACGCTAGAACCAGCCGCCGACGAGGCTGCTGAATCCGTAGCTGTCCGGGCCCGACACGTTGAGGTTGTAGTACGGCGCGAGGCCCGCGAAGAAATGCGGCACGAAGTGGTACAGGATCGGCAAGTCCACGGTCACGTCGGTCTCGTGGAAGGACCCGCCCGTCTGACTGACGTGGTTGTACCGGATGCCGACCCGGGCCCACGCGCCGACGTTTGCGGTCACGTTGAGGTTGTACCCGGCGCGTCCGCCCACGAGAATGCCCTTGTTCTTGTTGTTGTCGATGCCGAAGCCGACGACCGCGCCGATCGTCACGGACGGCACGACGAAGTAATCTGCCGCCGGGCGGACCTCGAAGAACCAGCCGGCTTTGTTGACCTTGTCGAAGTGGGCCGTCGCGTCGCCCGTGATCGCGACCTGACCCTGCGCGCCGAACCCCTGGCCCAGCCCAGCGCCCGGCTCTTGAGCCTGCGCGCGAGCCGGAAGCACCAAGAGCGCGCAACCAACGACGGCGGCCGCAACCACGGCCTTCGTCACCTCGGGGGACAGAGAGTGCCGCATCCGAGGACCGTATCCCGATCCCGCAACCTGAGCAAATAAGCGGGCGGTGTTTGTGCGCGCTCTGCCTACAGCCAGCCGCCGAGCGTGAAGTCGATGCCGTAGGTCTTGCCGCTGCCGCCCGACAGGCGCACCGAGAACGACGGCCCGACGCCGACGAAGAAGTGCGGCACCAGGTGATAGAGGAACGGCGCGAAGATCCCGAACGACGTCGACGTGTTCGTCATGTGCATCTCGCTGTCGAGATTCAGCGCGAATCCGGCGCTGGGCCAGAAGCCGAGGTGGTCGTTGATGTTGGCGTTGAAGCCGGCGCGCCCGCCGAGATCGATCACGGTCCTCCCCGTCGCGGCGGGCGAATACGAATAACCGAATAGCGCACCGAGCGAGACGTTGTTGATGATGAAGTAGTCGATCTCCGGGTGGAGGCTGAGCGACCAGTCGCCGGGGCTGTCCTTGTGGAAGAACAGAAACCCGCCGAGGTCGCCGGTCGTGCGGAGGCTGAGCACCCACTGTCCCACGGCCGCGAACCCGGCGCTGGGCGACGTCGCGAACGGCGCCGGACCGCCCTTGCTGCCGCCGCCTGCGGGCGCGAACGGCGCGTCCTCGGTCGAGGGGTCGTCGGCGCCCTTCGCGAGCGCCGTCGCGGTCGACAGGGAGACGCCGGCGAGGGTGCACATGAGGGCCGTGGTGCGGAGCTGCATGGTCAGGCGGGGTATCACGCCCGCCCGCGCCGATCAAATTGACGGACGCTTCGCCCGCGTCTTCTTGCGGAAGCGCATGTTCATCAGCTCGACGAGCAGCGAGAACGCCATCGCGAAGTAGACGTAGCCGCGGTTGATGTGGTGGCCGAAGGCGTCGGCGACCAGCAGCACGCCGATCAGCAGAAGGAACGCGAGCGCGAGGATCTTCATGCTCGGGTGCCGATTGATGAACTCGGCCACGACGTTGGCGAAGATGAACATGACGCCCACGGCGATGATCATCGCCAGCACCATGACGGGCAGGGCGCGCGCCATCCCGACCGCCGTGATCACGGAGTCGAGCGAGAACACCACGTCCAGGGCCAGGATCTGCGCGACGGTCGCGACCGAGCCGGCCGCCTTCCGTTCGTCGCCGTCCAGGTCGTCGTCGCCGGGCGAGCGCTCGATTCGATCGTAAAGCTCGGTCGTCGCCTTGAACATCAGGAACAGGCCGCCCGCCAGCAGCACCAGGTCCCGTCCCGAGAAGCCGTGGTCCATCAGCGTGAACAGCGGCTTCGTCAGCCCCATCAGCCACGTCAGCCCGAACAGCAGCGCGATGCGGAGGATCAGCGCCAGCCCGATGCCGAGCCGCCGCACGCGCTTGCGCCGCGCGCGCGCCACCCGCTGCGACAGGATGGCGACCAGCAGGATGTTGTCGATGCCGAGGACGATCTCCATCACGGCCAGGCTGGCCAGGCCCAGCAGCCCCTCGACCGACAGCAGCGCGCGGAGATCGAACACCCAGGGACCCGTCGACGAAGGCTAACTCTGTCCGAGCTTGCTCGCGACCTGCGCCGCCTCCTCGACCGCGCGGGCGATGACGGAGCGGATGCGCCCGTCCTCGAGGATCAGCAGGCCCGCGATCGTGCTGCCGGCGGGCGTCGTCACCTGATCCTTCAGCGCCGCCGGGTGCATGCCCGTCTGCAGCACCATCCGCGCCGCGCCCTGCACCATCTGGGCGGCGATCTGCATCGCCGTGTCGCGCCGCAGCCCCATCCGCACGCCGCCGTCGCACAGCGCTTCGAGCATGATGTACGCGAAGGCCGGGCCGCTGCCGTTCAGGCTGGTGACAGCGTCCATGGTCTTGTCCTCGGCTTCCAGGCAGCCGCCCACGCAGCCGAAGATCTCCATCGCCACCTTGGCCTGCGCGTCGGTGACGCCGGCGCCGCGCGCGATCACGGTCATCCCCTCGCCGATCAGGCAGGGCGTGTTGGGCATCGCGCGCACGACGGCGCTTTCGCGCAGCCAGCCGGCCAGCTGGTCCAGGCGGATGCCGGCGGCGATGCTGATCACCAGCTTGCCGGCGAGCAGCTTCGCGGTCTCCGCATCGCGCAGCAGCGGCCCGACCTCGTGCGGCTTGACGCAGACGAGGACGACGTCGCCGCCGCCGCACGCCTCGCGGTTGTCGCTGGTGGTCCGGATGCCGTGCTTCTCGCGCAGCGCCTTGACGACCTCCGCGCGCCGGTCGGTGGCGAAGATCTGCGCCGGTTCGAGCCGCCCGGAACGCAGGATCCCGCGGACGATGGCTTCCCCCATCGTTCCGCACCCGAGCACGGTCAGCGTCTGATTCTTGGCGAGCATGGCGGCGACTACTATATCAGCGCCCCGCCGGAGCGCTCGGGGGCGGGATTTCGGTCAGAAACGCTCGGCGACCTGATCGCCGGTGACCTGTCCCGTCGAATCGGTGCCGAGCAGGTGGAGATTGTTTCCCTCCACGCAGAACGCCCCGGTCGAGGGGGAGCCGCCGGTGGGTGTCAGCGTCAGCATGTTGCCCGCCGTTGTGTACGTTCCCTGCTCGCTCGAGGTCTGGGGCACGTAGGTCAGCGCGCAGGCGCAGAGGGTGTCACCCGTGCACGACGCCGACTGGATGGCCGTGTTGGCCGCAAACGCCGCCTCCAGATCCGCGCAGGTGTTCGGCGCGATGCAGGCCATCGGATAGTTGATGTTCAACATGGTGTTCCGGGTGGCCGACACCGAATACGCCGTCGTGGTGAACGTGATCGTTCCCGACTGCCCGATCGACACGCTGTTGACCGTGACCGTGGGACAGGCACCGGCTTGCAGCTGGGCCTCCAGCGCCGACTTGTCGACGCAGGCGCTCACGAACGTCCAGTTCCCGACGGGATCGCCGCCGCAGGGCTGAACGCCGCACGCGAGGCCGCTCGAGCCCGCGCTTCCGGTGGTGCCACCGCTGCCGCCGGCGGTGCCGCCCGCCCCGGCGAC
>DATFXS010000137.1:0-9283 GCA_035315605.1 Polyangia bacterium | reverse complement strand
CCCTCCTGCGCGGCGGCCGCCAAGCTGCTGGGGCGCGCCGTGGCGGCCCCGCCGGCGCCCGAAGCCGTCGCCGCCGCGCTGAACGAAGAGCTGCGCGGGGAGCTGGAGCAGGTCGACTTTTTCCTGCACCAGTCGCTGTTCGACGAGGCGCGGTCGGTGCTCGACGAGCTGGCCCAGCGCTTTCCCGGCGATCCATTGATCGACGAGAAGCGGACCGCCATCGGGCGCGCCGAGAAGGCGGCGGCGGCCCAGACCGATCAGGGCGCCATTCCGCGCGCCGCCGGGTCCGGCGTCGCGGCCGTTCCGACGATCCCGCACGGCCCGGTCGCCAAGCTCAGCGTCTCCGAGCGCGCCGATCCCGGCACCCACGGCGACCTCGGCATCGCCTACAAACAGATGGGGCTTTACGACGCGGCGATCGCCGAGTTCAAGTTGCTGCAGCAGGATCGGACCCGCGCCGTCTTTGCGCTGACGATGATCGGCGAATGCGTCGAGGCCAAGGGCGAGCTGGGCGAGGCGGTGGGCAAGTATAAGGAGGCGCTGAACCAATCCCAGATCACCGTGCCGGAGTCGTCCGAGCTGTACTATCTGCTGGGGTCGGTGTTCGAGAGGCTGGGCGACGTCCGCGAGGCGCTCTACTTCTTCGAGAACCTGCACAAGCGCGACGCCTCGTTCCGCGATGTCGGACGGCGGATTGCCGCGCTCAAACCCGCCAAGGCACGTCAGGCCTGACCATGACCATGACGCTCGACGATCGTGCCGCGCAGTACTTCCAGGAGCTGCAGGACCGGCTGACGGCCGGCATCGAGGCGGTGGACGGCACCGGTCGCTTCCGCGAGGATTCGTGGACGCGTTCGACGGGCGGGGGCGGGCGCACGCGCGCGCTCGCCGACGGGAGCGTGTTCGAGAAGGCGGGCGTCGCGTTCTCCGACGTGTACGGGACGCTGCGGCCGGAGATGGCGCATGCGTTGCCCGGCGAGGGCGAGCGCTTTCGGGCCACGGGCGTCTCCTTGATCTTTCACCCGCGCAGCCCGCGCATCCCGACCGTCCACGCCAACGTGCGCCACATCCAGCGCGGGGGCGCGGGCTGGTTCGGCGGCGGCACCGACCTGACGCCGTACTACGTGGTGCCGGAAGACGCGGCGCATTTTCATCGGACGCTGCGCGCGTGCTGCGCGCGGCACGACGACAGCTTCTATCCGCGCTTCAAGCGGTGGTGCGACGACTACTTCTTCCTCGCGCACCGCAGCGAACCGCGCGGCGTCGGCGGAATCTTCTTCGACTATGTCGGCGCGGGCGCCGAGGCGACCGCCGGCCAGGCGATTGACCTGCCGACCTCGTCGCGCGAGACCGATCCGGAGGCGATGTTCGCGTTCGTGCGCGACGTCGGCGACGCGATCCTGGCCGCCTACTTGCCGATCGTCGAGCGGCGTCGTAACGACCCCTGGGGCGACCGCGAGCGCCGCTGGCAGACGCTTCGTCGCGGACGCTACGTCGAGTTCAACCTGCTCTACGATCGCGGCACCGTGTTCGGCCTGCGCACCGACGGGCGCGTCGAATCGATCCTGATGTCGCTGCCGCCCGAGGTGCGCTGGGAGTACGGCTTCGCGCCCGAGCCCGGCAGCCCCGAGGCCGATTCGCTGGCCGCGATCTGTTCGAAGAAGGACTGGGCGGCGGACCCCTCTCCCTAACCCTCTCCCCGCTGCGCGGGGCGAGGGGACCAGATCTGATTTCCCTCTCCCGCTTGCGGGAGAGGGTCGGGGAGAGGGCAGGCCGCCCAGGATCAGCTTCGCTAGCGACGGCGGCGCTGCGCGCGCGCGGGCGCCGGTGATTCGGCGACGGGAGCCGGCGCCCGTGGCGTCACCTTCAGGACGTCGCGAAAGCGGGCCACGTCCAGCGTCAGCTGGCCGAGCAGCATGTCGAGCATGGTCTCGCCGTTGCGGCAGATCTCGCCGAGGCGCGCCACCCGCTCGACGACGAAGTCGGCGTCGGCCCTGGCGGCGCCCCGTACGGCGGCCTGGGCGGCGCGCGCCGACGCCTCGGCGCGGCTGACGACCTCGACGGCAGCGCCGATCTCGCGCCGCTCGCGCTCGTTCAGCACGCCCGAGATCATCTTCCAGAAGTCGGTCTCGGCCTGGTAGTGCTCGCGCCGCTGGCCGCGCACCCAGATCTTGTGGACGACGCCCCAGCGGCCCAGCGCCGCCAGCGTCATCGACGCGCTGCCCGCCGAGATGCCCAGGCGCGTCTGGATCTCCGCCTGCGGCAGCGGCTCGCGCGACAGATAGAGCAGGCCGAACGTGCGGCCCATCGTGCGTGTGAAGCCCCAGAACTCCGCGATGCGGCCGCAGGCGTCGGTCGCCAGCGCGCGCGCTTCGTCGAGCTCGTCGGCGGCGCTCATGCGCGGAGTTGAACGAGTTCCCGGGCGGCCAGCTGGCCGCAGGCGGCGTCGATGTCGTCGCCGCGCGGCGAGCGGATGTAGACCGCGACGTCGGCCAGGCGCAGGCGCTCCTGGAATGTGCGAATGCGCTCCGCCGACGGTCGCTGGAAATCGGGGCCCTGGAACGGGTTCCACGGGATCAGATTCACCTTGGCCGGGATCCCGCGCAGAAGGCGAGGCAGGCGGTCCGCGTCGGCGTCGCTGTCGTTGACGCCGGCCAGAAGCACGTACTCGAAGGTGACACGCCGCCCGTGCGACAGCGGGAAGCGGCGCGCGGCTTCGAGCAGCGCCGCGATCGGCCAGCGCTTGTTGATCGGCATCAGCCGGTCGCGCACCTCGTCGGTGGTCGCGTTCAGCGAGATGGCCAGGTTCGGCGCGGGCTGCAGCGCGCTCAGCTTGCCGATCCCGGGCACGAGGCCGGCCGTCGACACGGTCAGGCGGCGCGGCGAGAACCCGGCGCCCCAGGGGTGCTCGAGCAGCGCGAGCGCGCGCGCCACGTTGTCGAAGTTGTGCAGCGGCTCCCCCATCCCCATGAACACCAGGTTGGTCGGGCGGCGCCCGGCGAGCGCGGCCGCCCGGTAGACCTGGGCGACGATCTCGCCCGCGCCCAGGTGGCGGCCGAAGCCCAGCGTGGCGGTCGCGCAAAAACGGCAGTCGATGGCGCAGCCGACCTGCGACGAGATGCAGAGGGTCAGCTTGTTCCGTGCCGCGTCCTCGTCGGGGATCAGCACCGATTCGATGGCGCGGCCGTCGTGGGTCCGGAAGCCGAGCTTGCGCGTGCCGTCGCGCGCGGTCTGGACCACGGCCTCGTCCAGCGGCGTCACTTCGTGATCGCGGGCGAGATCCGCGCGCAGCGCGGCCGGCACGTTGGTCATCGCGTCGAGCGAACTGGCGCCCTGGCCGTGCAGCCAGCGGAAGATCTGCTCGGCGCGATAGGCCGGCGCGCCCGCGCCCTTGACCCAGGTCGCCAGCTCGTCCGGCAGCAACGATCGGAGGTCGCGCTTGGGCGCGGCTGGGCTGGAAATTGCGGGTGCGGCGGTCACGGCGGGCGCAAGGATACATCACGCGCCGCGGACCGGCGCGCGGCTGGGCTAAAACCGCCAGGGATGGGCCGCCCAGCGGCGCGCCTCGACCGCTCTGTTGAGCTGATAAAGGCCGTCGACACGAGCGCGGGGGAGCGAGGCCCGGTAGGGGAGGACGCTCGTCAACAGGTCGACTTCGCGGGGCAGATCGAACCCCGACGCGGCGCGCATCACCCGTTCGAGGTGGTCGAGCGCCGGCATCCAGAGCCGCTTGCAGACCGCCTTGTATTCGTGTTCCAGCGGCGCCCGGGCCTTGCCGGTCAGGAGATCGCGCGCCGCCTCGATCTCCTCGATGGCGCGGCAGGCAGCGGCGCCGTCTCCCGCATCGACGGATTTGGCGGCGGCGAGCGCCGCGCGCAGCGCTGCCGCGTCGGCACTTGGCCAGGTCGGCGACCACGTCCGTGGCTTGCCCTTGGTCGGCTTCGGCCAGCCGAACCGCTCCTTGCCGAAGTCACTGGCGACCGTCAGCTCGAACGGCGTCGGCGTCACCTTGGCGAGCGCCCGCTCCCAGGCCGCCGCGACACGGTCGGCCGCGGCTTCGACGCGCACCCGCGTCGCCTGCCAGCCCGGTCCGGGGGGATTGCTCGTGGCGTTGGGGACGACGAGCTGCTCGCCATCGCCCAGGGCAAGGCCCGATCCTCCGTTGTAAAAGTTCAACCGGTCCTGGGCACCGTCGGGCGCCACGCAGAAGAGAGACAGGGAGAACAGCTCCTCGAAGAGGGGGCTGATGCGCACCGCGCCGCCCGTGAGCGTCAGGACGCAGCCGGCGGCACGCGCGCCGCCGTTGAAGTCGGGCAGGCCGGTCAGCTTCGAGCCGCCCGCAATGAACCGCTCCGATTCGATCTGGTTGGCCAGCGCGAAGCCGTAGCCGTCCGCGCCCACAGCGCCCTGCGCGACCTCGTCGTGCCCGCGCGCGCGGTCGGCGAGGGCGAACAGCTCGGTCTGGCCACGCAACCGCACCACGACGGCCATTCTAGGGTATCAAGGCTGTCGTGGTGCGCCGCATAGTCATGGTTCTGGGGATCGCTTCCACCGCGGCGCTGACCGCGGGCTGGGTGTGGCCGGTTCGGCCGCCGCCGAACCCGGTATCTCCAGCCGGGCCCCCGACGTTTTCGGTCGCCGGCGGGCGCCTGCGCATCGAGGTCTGCACGGACGAGATCGTGCGCGTCGCGTTCGCCCAGGACGACGCCTTCTTCGCCCGCCCGTCGCTGATGGCGGCGCCCAAGCGGTGCACGTCGCCGGTCTGGAAGCTGACCCGGACCGACAGGGCGGCGTCGATCGTGACGGCGAAGCTGCTGGTGGTGGTCGATCTGTCGACCGGCCGGGTCGAGTTTCACGACCAGGACGGCCACCTGGTCCTCGGCGAACGCGCCGGCGGGCGGTCGATGGTCCCCGCGACGGTCGCCGGCGAGCGGACCCACCACGTGCGCCAGCAGTGGGAGCCCGACCGGGGCGAGCACCTCTACGGGCTCGGCCAGCACCAGCAGGGGCTGCTCGATATCAAGGGCGCCGACCTGGAGCTGCGCCAGTACAACACCGAGATCTTCATCCCGCTGCTCGTGTCGAGCCGCGGCTACGGGATCCTGTGGGACAACACATCGCTGACCCGCTTCGGCCGCACGGAGCCGCCGGCCTGGGAGGAGATTCCGGGCACGGCCAACGGCGCCGCCGACTGGACGCGGACGCTCACCGCGACGGTCGCAGGCGACTACCGGCTGCGCACGTATTCGGCGGGCGACATCAAGGTGGACGCGGGCGAGCGGCGGATCATCGACCATTGGCGGCAGGGCTGGCTGCCCAGCGAGGACTTCGCGAAGATCCACCTGGACGCGGGCGCGAGCGTCCCGCTGCGGTTCCGCTGGCAGTCGGACATCGGCGTCAAGATCGCGCGCTACGCGATCACGCCGCCCCCGGCCGCCGATGCGCCGACGTCGCTCTGGTCGGAGGTCGGTGACGGCGTCGACTACTGGTTCATCTACGGGCGAACGCCGGACCGGGTCGTCGCCGGCTACCGTCAGATCACCGGGACGGCGCCGATGATGCCGCGCTGGGCGTTCGGCTTCTGGCAGTGCCGCGAGCGCTACCGCACCGCCGCCGAGAGCGTGGAGACGCTGGACGGATTTCGCAGGCGCGGCGTCCCCGTCGACGTCATGGTGCAGGACTGGCAGTACTGGCGCCCGACAGAGTGGGGCTCGCACATCTTCGATCCGGCGCGCTTTCCCGATCCGGCCCGGTGGGTCGCCGACCTGCACGATCGGCACGCGCGCCTGATGATCTCCGTCTGGCCGAAGTTCTATCGCGGCACCGCCAACTTCAAGGCGCTGGAGGCGGCCGGCGCGCTCTACCGGGCGAACCTGGTCGAGGGCAAGCAGGACTGGCTGAAGAACGTCTTCACCAACTACGACGCCTTCAGCCCCGCGGCGCGCGCGCTCTACTGGTCGCAGATCCGCGACGCGCTGTGGACCAAGGGCGTCGACGCGTGGTGGATGGACGTCAGCGAGGTGGAGGCGGTCGAGGGGCCGTTCCCGACGCCCGCCGCGCAGATCGAGGCGTACCAGACGCACATGAACCCGACCGCGCTCGGTTCGGGCGCCCGGGTGCTGAACGCCTATCCGCTGGTGCACGCCCAGGGGGTGTACGAGGGCCTGCGCGCGGCGGCGCCGGACCGGCGCGTCTTGATCCTGACCCGCAGCGGCTTCGCGGGGATGCAGCGCTACGCGGCGGCGTCGTGGTCGGGCGACATCTCGTCGACGTGGACGGCCATGCGCAAGCAGATCGCCGCCGGGCTCGGATTCGCGATCTCGGGGATGCCGTACTGGACGTTCGACACCGGCGGGTTCTCGGTGCCCGATCGTTTTGCGCACGCGGCGCGCGGATCGGCTGCGCTGGACGAATGGCGCGAGCTTGCGACCCGCTGGTTCGAGTTCGCCACGTTCGTACCGATCATGCGCGTGCACGGCCAGGCACCAAAGCGCGAGATGTGGGAGTTCGGCGGCGACGGCAGCCCGGCCTACATGGCGATGCTGAAGTTCGATCGGCTCCGCTATCGGTTGCTGCCGTACGTCTACTCGCTCGCCGCGGGCGTGACCCGCGAGGGCGGGACGATCATGCGTCCGCTGGCGATGGATTTTCCGGCCAGCGCCGGCGTCGACGACCAGTTCATGTTCGGGCCGGCCTTGATGGTCAGCCCGGTGACCGCGTACCAGGCGCGCGAGCGCGCCGTCTCCCTGCCGTCTTCGAATGGCGGTTGGTACGACTTCTGGACGGGCAGGGCGCTCGCGTCCGGCACGTCGACCGCGGCCGCACCCTTCGACGCCATCCCGGTTCAGGTTCGGGCGGGCTCCATCATCCCGTTCGGGCCGGACATCCAGTACACCGACCAGAAGCCGGCCGATCCGATCACGCTATTCGTCTACGCGGGGCGCGACGGCGCCTTCACGCTCTACGAGGACGACGGTGTCAGCAACGGCTACGAGAAGGGGGCCTTCGCGATGATCCCCCTTCGCTGGGACGACGCCAGCCGGACGCTGACCATCGGCAAACGCGAGGGGACCTTCCCCGGCATGCTCGGCCGCCGCACCTTCCAGGTGGTGTCCATCCGGCGCGATCGGCCGGTGCCGTTCTCGTTCACGCCCAGGCCCGACCGGACCGTCGTCTACACGGGCGAGGCCGCGACCGTGAAGCTCTAGCGGCGGCGGCGGCGCGAGACGACCAGCGCCAGGCCGAGCAGCAGTCCGAGCGGCCCGAACGACCCGGCGACCTCGCCTCCGCTGACGGCGCAGCTGCAGCCGGCGTTGCCGCCGCCCTTCTGGCCGACGGTGATGTTGACCTGCTGGCACTTCGTGTTGTCGACGATGCACGTCCCCATGCCGTCCGTGGTCACCTTGCAGCTCCAGCAATCCGACGGGCACTTCATCGTGAGGCACGGGTCGGTCTCGCAGGTGTTGGTCTGCGACACGCAGGTCTGGCCGGCGCCGCACACGGTCCCCTGGCACTTGTCGAGCTCGCACTTGCCGGTCGTCGGATTGCAGAACTGCTTGTCCCCGCACGGCACGTTCCAGCACGGGTCGGGCAGGCAGTTGCCGGCCATGCAGCGCTGCCCATCGCCGCACTTGCCCGGCGTGCAGAGGGGCTTGCAGGTGCCCTTGTCGCAGTACTGGTCGCTGCCGCAGTGGGCGTTGAGGCACGGGTCGTCCTGGCACTTGCCCGCCACGCAGATCTGCGGGGCCGTGCAGGCCAGCGACGGGTCGTTGCAGTCGAGGCAACGCGGGGTCATCCCCGAAGCGACGCAGATCGTGGGCGGCGCGCACACCACGCCCGCGCAGATGTCGACGCAGCTGCCGGTGTTCTCGTCGCATTTCATGCCGGACGGGCAGCTGATGCCCGCGCAGCGCTGCGGGACGCAGAAGCCGGTCACGCACTTGTATCCGGAGGGGCAGGGGAACTCGCCGCCCTGGCACTGCAGGATGCACTGGCCGTCGCGGCAGCCGAAGCCAGACGGGCACATCGCCTGGGTGTCGGTCATCCCGTCGCAGTTGTTGTCCTTGCCGTCGCAGACCTCTGGCGTCGGCAGCACGCAGCCCTCGCAGACGAAGCCCATTGCCCCGCGGCAGACCAGGTGCCCGGCCTTGCAGGTGCCGTTCGGTGCGTCGACCTGCGCCTGCGTCAGGCCCGGGCAGAGGCAGGTCTGGCCGGTCTGCGTGAAGTTGCCGTTGTCGATGACGCCGTCGCAGTTGTCGTCGATGCCGTTGCAGACCTCGGGCTGGGGCATGCCGGTCGCGTTGCAGACCAGCTTGCCGTTCGTGCAGACGAAGGTCCCCGACGAGCAGGTGCCGAGGCCGTTGCCGCACTTGTCGCCCACGCCGGGCAGGGTCCCCTCGTCGATCTGGCCGTTGCAGTTGTCGTCGATGCCGTTGCAGACCTCGGGTTGCGGCGTCACGACGGGCGCGTCGCAGAACGTCCCCGACCCGTCGGGCTTGCAGGCCAGGATGCCGCCGCGCCGGCAGGCGCCCATCAAGCCGTTGTTGCAGGCGGCGCCGACGTTGAAGCCCTCGTCGATGTCGCCGTTGCAGTTGTTGTCGAGGCCGTCGCAGATCTCGGGCGGCACCGCGCAGCCGCACGGCTGGCCGCAGGCGTTGGGCGGCAGGCCCTCGTCGATCTGTCCGTTGCAGTTGTCGTCCAGGCAGTTGCAGGCCTCGACCGCGCAGTGGCGGGCCGGCTGCCCGTTCTGCGCCGCCACGTTGTCCGGATCGGTCTTGCTGTCTGGCGCGATCGAGAAGCTGCCGCAGGCGGCGATGGTGTTGCCGACGACGCACGCGCGGCAGGCGTTCGACACGCCCTCGTCGATCTGCCCGTCGCAGTTGTCGTCGATGCCGTTGCACGTCTCCGCGGGCGGGACGTTCTTCGCGATGATGTCGACCAGCGCCTGCTTGACGGAGTTGGTGTCGGTCAGCGTCACGAAGATCGCCTGTCCGGTGCCGCCTGCGGCCGCGATCGCGTTGGCGGCCGCCTTGTCGGTGTTGCTGAGCCCGTTGTCGGTCAGGATGTAGACGAGCACGCCCTTCGGAATCACCGTCGAGTGCCGGGTCTGACACGCCTGGAGCAGCGGGTTGAACGTGACGGTGTTGGTCGGCGTCTGGACGCAACTCGTCGGATCGATCGTCGTCCCATTCGGCACGTTGTCACACGTCTCGGCGCCGTCGGTCGCGATGATCAGGATGTTCTGGCGGCAGGCCTTCTTCGGATCGTTCGGGTAGACGTAGTT
>DATFXS010000136.1:0-13379 GCA_035315605.1 Polyangia bacterium | reverse complement strand
TCCGCCGTCGCCGTGAACGAGATCATCCGCCCGTCGCGACTGACGCTGTGACAGCCGCCGCAGACCAGCGGGTTCGTCGGCGACGATGGCACGATGAACGGCGACGCCTGCGACGCGCCGAATGGCAGCCGATAGGTCGTGCCGCCGGTGCTGGTCGCGGTCCAGTAATAGAGACCGCCGGTCACCGGCTCGGGCGAGAATCGGACGGCGATCGCCGGCGACTTGAACACCGCGCCCCCGTTGCCGTCGGTCCCCTCGATGGTGGCCTGCAGGGTCGCATCCGGATGCGCGTAGGCGATCGCCAGCCAGCCGCGCGACGGCATCAGGTAGAGGCAGGTCGCCAGCGTGCAGGGAACGTAGAAGTCGTACTGCTTGTGGCCGTCGTCGAGCCGGATGCGGAACACGCGGTTCGCGCCGTCGCCCCGCGTCCACTGAAACGTGAGCGCGCCGATGTTGACCGGGTGCATCGCCCCGTCCAGCGGATAGACGATGCGCGGCGCGCCGGTCGGATCGCCGGCGCCGCCGCCGAACTGTCCCGGCGCGTTCGGGATGGCCGGATCGACGTACGGAAACGAAAACGGCGCCGCGCTGGGCCCCTGACTGGCGAGCTGCTCGCGGCGCACGTCGCACGTGCCGGCGAGGGTGGCCGCGGCCAGCATCGTGCACAGGAGCCACGGGCGCTGCTGCATGGCCGGCCTCCTCGCGCGCTACAGCCGGTCGTCTTCGCGCTGGCCGTGCTGCGCGCTGGACCGGAGCGTCGCCCCGCGTGATCCGTCGGCCTTGGGGATCCCGGCCCGCTGCGCCTCGACCTCCTCGATCAGGCGCGCGGCGCGCGCCGCGTACGAGCTGGTCGGGTGCCGGTTTCCGAGCTCCGCGGCGCGCTGCTTGGCCTCCGCCATGCGATTCATCTGCAGCAGCGCCTGCACGGTCAGGAACTCGCGCTCGGCCGCCAGCTGGCCGTGCGGGAACTCGCGGCGGTGCGTCTCCAGCGCCGCCAGCGCGCGCGACGGCGACGTCGCGACGTCGCTGCGAGCGGCGTCGATCAGCGGCACCTCGCGCGCCAGCAGATCGGTCGGCGCGATGGCCGGGGCGGGCGCGGGCGCCGGCGCCGGGGCGGGCGCCTGGGCCTCCGCGACGTGCCGCCGGGATACGTGCCGCGGAGAAGCTGCCGCGGGCGGCTGCTCCGCCGGGGCGGGCGCCGGCAACGTCGACGACGCCACCGCCGGTCGATGATCGCGCATGTATTCGCGCACGAGCCGGTCGTTTGCTTCGGCCGCCTGTCGCTTCGCGTTCCGCATGTGCAGCGCCCAGACGAACGTTCCGCCGCCCGCGATCGCGAACGCGATGACGCCCGCGACGGCCAGCCGCAGCCACGAGGGCGGCGGCGCCACAGGCGAGCGGGCCATCACCTCGACGGCCGCGCCCAGCCGTTCCATCTCGTGCGAGCCGGGCGGCTGCGGCCGCCGGGCGCCGCGCAGCAGGATGTCCGCCCCGGGGGCCTGCCCCGTCGGATCATCACGCCAGCGCCTCGGATCACTCATGGTGTCTTGTTTATGTCCGGTGTCAGCTGTTTCCGAGGCCCCGCCGCGCCAGATCACGGCTCAAGTTCTTCTCCAGCTGGCGGCGCGCGCTGTGCAGCCGCGAGTAGACCGTGCCGACGGGGACGTTCATCACCTCGGCGATCTCCAGGCAGGACAGCGACTCGATCTCGAACATCACGAACGTCGCGCGCTTCGCGACCTCCAGCCGGTTGAGCGCGCGCTCGGCGATCTCGCGCTGCTCGCGGCGGACCAGGATGTCGTCCGCCGCGGCCAGCGCGGACGGACGTTCATCCTCGCTGCCGCCCGCCAGCACCTCGTGCGTCCACCGCCGCCGCCGCCGGTAGTTTGCGGCGACGCGCATGCAGATGCCGAACAGCCAGGTCGAAACGCGCGCGCGCCGATCGAAGGTGTCCAGGCGGCGGTGCACCACCATGAACACGTCCTGCGCGACGTCGTCGAGATCGGACGGGTGGATCCCCAGGCGCTGCAAGCTGAGCCAGACGAAGCGTCCATGCTCACGGTAGATCGTGCGCACCTCGTGAACGTGCGCGCTCTCGCCGGCGTCGTTGTACGAGCGCGCGTACACGTGCGGCCCGGAGTCCTGTCGCGCGTAGCCGCGCTGAATGTCCGCATAAGCCTGCTTCATCGCGTCTCCAAAAGCTCGAGGGGGCTCCCGCGTCGCTGCGCGGGGGTATCCCTATTTTGGCAACAATCTTACTTTATTTCCAATGGAGCCCGATGCCTCCCCAGCCCGCCAGCGTGACCACAGGTTGCTCGAACACAGTGTCCATCCCAGGTGGCCGCCCAGCAACGAAAAAGGCCCGCCGGGGCAGGGGTTCGGTCGCCTCTACACCTACTTCTGCCACCACGCCGTCGACGATCGGGATGATGAAACGCGTCAGCTGCGCGGGTGCGAACGTCCAGCGCTGGCCGGGAGCGGTCGGCGTCGCCGTATAGACGACCGCGTGCAGCAGCCCTGCCGCCGCGCCCGCGCACAGCTCGAGGCGCGCCCGCGTGGCCGGCGCGAACTGGGCCAGCGGCAGCCAGCAGCCGGCGAGCTCGGCGTACGTCATGCCGAACGCGAAGCCGTCGTCGGGCGGCGCGGTTCGCTGCTCGGGATAAAGGACGCCGGTCAGGCCGACGGCGAACGGTCCGGGCAGGTCGACGGTCGCGGCCAGCGCGCCGCCGGGCGCGACGCCCGGCACCAGGCCCCGGCCCGCGCCGGCCAGCGCCGCGATCCGCCCGGCCGGGAGGAACCCGTGCGCGGGCGTCGGTGTCGCCGGCGGCGGCGGCTTGGGCACGGGCGCGCGCGCCAGCGCGTCGGGATCGATCAGGATCGCCGTCGTCAGCGCCGCGGCGGTCGCGATCGAGCGGCAATCGCCCGGGCTGCTGGTCAGCGCGCGGCTGCCGAGCAGCTTGCCGCCGCTGTCGCGCATGGCGATCGTGACCTGGAAGCCCTCCGCCTTCTGCGTGACGATCGCCTCGATGAACTGCGTCGGCGCGCGCGCGAACGGATTCGAACCGAGGCGCTCGGCCACTTCCGCTTCGATCGCCGCCGCGTCGGGGCAGCCGCCCGCGCCGTCGCCGCGCACCCACGACAGGTGGACGCCTTGCAGGTTCGCGCCGCTCGCCGCGGCCCCACCGGCATCGGCGGCCGCGTTCGCCGTCGCCGTGGCGAGCAACGCCAGCGCCAGGATCGGCGTCGCCGCGCGCGCCGTCACTCGACCTCTTGCAGCTCCCTCGCCGAGAATCCGAGCAGGTAGAGGATCGCGTCCAGACCGGCCGCCGAGATGCTGGTGTCGGCCGCCTCGCGCAGCTTCGGCTTGGCGTGAAAGGCGATCCCCAGGCCCGCGCGCTCCAGCATCATCGCGTCGTTGGCGCCGTCGCCGACGGCGATCACCTGATCCAGCAACACGCCTTCCGCCTGCGCGATCGTCTCCAGCAGCTCCGCCTTGCGCTGGGCGTTGACGATCGGCCCGACCACCCGTCCGGTCAGCTTGCCGCCCTGGACCTCCAGGTTGTTCGAGTACGCGTAGTCGACGCCGAGTCGGCGCTTGAGCGCCTCCGCGGCGCGCGAGAACCCGCCGCTGATGACGGCGATCTTGTAGCCGAGGCGCTTGAGCACGCGCACCAGTGTCTCCGCGCCGTCGGTCAGCGGCAGGTCGGCCGCCAGCTTGTCCAGCACCGCGACGTCCAGCCCGGCCAGCAGCTTCACGCGCTGACGAAGCGATTCGTCGTAGTCCATCTCGCCCAGCATCGCGCGTTCGGTGATGCGGGAGACGTCGGCGCCGACGCCGGCGGCGCGCGCCAACTCGTCGATCACCTCGATCCGGATCAGCGTCGAGTCCATGTCGAGCACGACCAGCCGTTTCGAACGCCGGTAGAGGCTCTCGCGCTGCAGCGACACGTCGAAGCCGGCGCTGGTGGCGACCGTCAGCAGCGTGCGCTTCAGCGCCTCGCTGTCGCGTTCCAGCGGCAAGAGCGCGTGGATCTCGACCGACGCCAGCGTGTTCTCGGACAGGCGGCCGATCTTCTCGATGTTGGCGCCCTCGGCGGCCAGCGTCGACGCGAGGGCGTGCAGGTGCGGCGCCCCCAGCGTCAGCGCGATGGCGGTGATGACGTAGCGGCGCCCTTCGCTGGGCCCGGCCGGCGCGCCGTCGCCGTCGCCGCTCGCGACCGGCTTGAAGTCCAACTCCATGCCCAGCTGCTTGGCCGAGAACAGGAGCTCCTTGAGGACGTCGCTGGTCTCGGGAACGGCGACCAGCAGGCAGAGGGTCAGCTGGCCCAGCACCACGACCTGCTCGATGTCGTGCAGGGTCGCCCCTTGCTGCGACAGGATCCCCGTCAGCGTCGACGTGACGCCGGTGCGGTCCGGACCGGTGACGGTGATGAGAACCCGGTCTGCGGCCACGGTGCGCGGCAGTATACTGCACCGGCGATGGCGGACGAATCTGACAAGATGAAACGGACCGAGGCCGAATGGCGCGCGGAGCTGACACCGGAGCAGTTCCAGGTGCTGCGGCAAAAGGGGACGGAGCGCGCCTTCACGGGCGCCTTCTGGAATGCCCACGACGACGCCATGTACACCTGCGCCGGCTGCGGCGCCCAGCTGTTCTCGTCCGACACCAAGTTCGATTCGGGCACCGGCTGGCCCAGCTTCACCGCCCCGATGGGGAACGACGCCGTCGAGACCGAGGTCGATCGATCGCACGGGATGACGCGCACCGAGGTCCACTGCCGTCGCTGCGGCGGCCATCTCGGGCACGTGTTCGACGACGGGCCGGGCCCGGAGGGCCAGCGCTACTGCATCAACTCCGCGTCGCTCTGCCAGGTACCGCGCAAGTAGTCAGGGCGTCGCCGAGCAGGTGACGCTGCCCGCGTCGAACTGGCCGAGGAAGCGGTTGATGCTGGTCGCCGCGGCTCGCCCTTCGGGCGTCGCCTGGTCCATCTCCGTCGCCAGCGCGGCGATGATCGCGCGGCGCTCCTTGTGGGTCAGCCGATCGTCGCACGCGATCGTCTGCAGGCGCCCGGGCAGCTCGTCGCTGGCGCGGCGGATGTTCGTGGCGTGCATCCGCGCCGCCATGTGCACGCGGCGCTCGTAGGTCGCGGCCAGGAACATCGCCTTCTGATAGCGGTGTGGATCCTTGCCCGAAAATCGCTCCACCAGATCGTTGACGTCCGCGCGGCCGAGGCCCTGGACCGGGATCGCCAGGCTGTTGAACGTGCACTCGCGGCAGTTCTCACGGGGATCGGGCCGATAGCGTGACACGTCGGGATTGACCTGCTTCGTCTCGGGCGGCGGCAAGCCGACGTCCAGCTCGGAGGGCGGCGGCTTCGGCGGCTTTTTCCCCTTGAGCAACGACACCAGCGACGACTGCAACGACGGCACCGGCATACGCGACTTCATCGGAAACCACGGGATGGGCGAAAGCCCGGACAGGTTCTTGTCGCTGAAGGTGACCGATCCGTCCGGCGCCACGCGCGCCGAGAAGCCGTTCCCCTGGTAGAGGAGGTCGCCGCTGCCGTCCTTTGCGTCCTGCAGCTCGACCTGCTCCTGCGCGACGCGATGCGGCCCGATGGGGCTGAGCAGCGACGGCGGCGGTGCGTCCGCCGGCGGCCGATCGGTGTCCGGGCCCGCGTCAGCGGCGAGCAGAGCCGGCAGCACGAAGGCGAGCCAGGACGTCATCAATTCAACCCTCCCAGTGATGGGATGACGGTCGGACGTCTAGGGTTGCCTACTGAGCCGCGTTACGGGGCGATGTACTTGTCCGGATCGGCGAGGAAGGCGTCGCGGCACGCGGTCGAACAGAAAAAATAGACCGTGCCGTGATAGTCGACGGCCCCCGCGGCGTCGGCGCGCTTCAGCTCCATGTTGCACACGGGATCCGTCGCAACCGCGAGATCGGACTCGTCGCGGTTGCCGAAGCTGACCCGGCCTTCGTCGAGCGATTCGGTCATGCGCACCACCCATCACATACTGCGCACGGATCTGGTCGGCGCAACGCGGCTGCTTATATTGCCCCGCGCATGAGCCACGAGGGCCTCCACGAGCCGGCCGAGCTGCTGGGCGACGCGACCCGGGATCTGCATCGCGCGCTGGTGTCGCTGATCGAGGAGCTGGAGGCGATCGACTGGTACCAGCAGCGCGCCGACGCTTGCACCGATCCGCCGCTGAAGGCGATCTTGATGCACAACAGGAACGAAGAGGTCGAGCACGGGATGATGACGCTGGAATGGCTGCGCCGGCGGGACGCGACCTTCGACAAGTTCCTCCGACGCTATCTTTTCCAGGAGGCCGACATCATCGCCATCGAGGCGGCGGCGGACGCGGCGGCAGCGGGGGAGGCGCCTGCGGGCGAGCCCGCGACGCCGGACGCGAACGCGTCGCTCGGGATCCGCAGCCTGCGCGGGCCGTGATGGCGCTGGATCTGCTGAAACGCAAGCTGGCGCCGATCGCGCCGCCCGCGTTCGCCGCCGTCGACGCGGAGGCGGCGCGCGTGCTGCGGCTGAATCTCGCGGCGCGGCGGATCGTCGATTTCCGCGGCCCGCACGGCTGGGAGCTGGCCGCCGTGAACACCGGCCGCCTGACGATGATGCCGGTGGAGCCCGATCGCGGCGACGACGTCCACTTCGGGATTCGCCAGACGCAGGCGCTGGTCGAGGTGCGCGTCCCGATCCAACTTCCGATCATGGAGCTGGATTCGATCGCGCGCGGCGCGCCCGATCCCGACCTGCGCGCGGTGGTCGCCGCCGCCGAACGCGTCGCGCACTTCGAGGACGCGGCGATCTTCAACGGCCTCGGCGCCGCCGGCATCGTCGGCATCATCCCGGCCAGCCCCCACCGCCCGCACGCGCTGCCTGCGAACGTGACGGAGCTGCCGCGCGCGATCCTGGCCGCCCGCGAGACGCTGCGGCAGGCCGGCATCGACGGACCTTACGCGCTGGTCCTGGACGCGCCCTACACGGCGCAGGTGCTGGCGGCGGCGGAGGACGGCTATCCGCTGGCGAAGCGGCTGACCGAACAGGTCCTGGACGGACCGCTGGTCCGCGCGGCCGCGATCGAGGGCGGCGTGCTGCTGTCGGTCCGCGGCGGCGATTACGAGCTGACGGTCGGACAGGATCTGTCGATCGGATACGCCGCGCACGATCGCCAGTCCGTCGAGCTGTATCTGACCGAATCGTTCACGTTCCGCGTGCTCGAGGCGGTGGCGGCGGTCCGCCTCACGCGCTGACTACTCCACCGACGTCGATGGGGCGAGGGCCCGGCGCAGCTCGGCCGGGATGCGCGCCACCCGCCCTTCGCCGTCGATGCAGGCGTGAACGGTGTGCCCGTCGACCAGCGGCTCGCCGTCGGGCACGCGGCGGATCTCGTAGATGAAGCGCGCGGACGCGCCGCGCACCTCGGGGATGGCGGCGAAGATCGCCAGCTCGTCGTCGTAGCGCGCGGGCCGGCGGTAGCGGACGTGCGCCTCCACGACCGGCAGCATCAGGCGATGCGACTCCTCGAACGCGCGATACCCCGCGCCGGCCTGACGGAGGAACTCGTTGCGCGCGATCTCGAAGTAGCGCAGGTAGTTGCCGTAATACACGAACCCCATCTGATCGGTGTCGCCGTAGATCACGCGGTAGCGGGCCACCTCGCGCAGTTGCCCGGGCGCGAGCGGCGGATTCGCAGGGGCGGTGGCTTTCACTTGGCGCGCAGCTGCCACCACGTCCCGACCGCGACCACCGCGACGATCGCCAGCGCCAGAACCAGCGGTCCTGCCATGCTTGGCCGCCCGGCCCGTTCCGGATCCTCGTCGGGATTGTCTTCCTTGATTTCGCGGAACGGAACCAGGAAGGCGACCAGGAACGACGGAATGGCCGCCAGCAGCACATAGACGAAGAACCACTTGAAGCCGATCGCGTCCTTGATCGACCCACTCAGCATGCCCGGGATCTGAACACCGACGTTCATCAGCGCCGTCGCGAAGCCGTAGTGCGCCATGCGGTACTTGCCAGGCGCCACCTGCTGCATCATGTAGACGATCAGCGCGACCTGGCCGAAGCCGAGCGTGAACTTCTCCAGCGTGGCGCTGGCGGTGATGACGATGAAGCTGGTCGGCGTCGCGAAGGCCAGGAACGTGAACAGCGCGTTCGGCACGTTGAAGATCATCACCAGCCACGGGAGCGCCTTCTTGAGGCCGATCTTGGCGGCGTAGGCGCCGCCCGCGAGCGACCCAAGCACGAACGCCACAGTCGCGATGGTGCCGTAGATGATGCCGACGTCCTCGGTCGACAATCCGAGGCCGCCGTCGGCGCGGGGCGCGCGCATGAACAGCGGCGCCACCTTCGTCACCTGCGCTTCCGAGAAGCGATAAAGCAGGACGAACATGATCATCCACCACAGGTTCTTCTTGAGGAAGAAAGCGTCCACGACCGTGCGGAACTTGTGGCGCGCGTCAGCGAACGACGTGACGTTCGCGGTACTCAGCTTCCCGGTGGGAAGCATCCGCGAGTGGTAACCGGCGAGCAGCACCATGAACAACGCGAGAACGCCCATCACGACCATCCAGGCTGGGCGGATGCCCAGCGAGGTCTCCAACCTTCCGGCGACCCAGACCAGCGCGCCCTGCGCCAGGACCGATCCCAGCGTCCAGAACGCGGACTGAACGCCGCTGTACTTCGCCTGATCACTGGCCGACAGCGAATCCAGGTAAATGCCGTCGGCGACGATGTCGTGCGTCGCCGAGTTGAACGCCAGCAACGCGAAGATGATGAGGCTCAGCTCGATGACGGGCGGCGCCTTGAGCGCGAGCGCCAGGCAGCCGAACAGCGCACCGCCGACCACCTGGGTGAGCAACGCGATGTGCTTCTTGACCCGATAGAGCTCCAGGAAGGGGCTCCAGAACGGTTTCAGCGACCAGGGCAGTCCGAGCAGCGCCGTGTAGAGGGTGATCCGACCGTCGGTCAGCGACGGGAACTCGGTGCGGAGACTCCGGTACATCAGCACCGACACCATGATGACGGCGGCGAACGGGAGGCTCTCGGCGAGGTACAGCGTCGGGACCCAGCTCAGCGGGTGGCTGCGCTTCCCGACGGCCGAAGCGGCAGGCGATGCTTCCAACGACGGCGACACGGACATGGGCTAGGCCTCCATTTCGCGCGGTTGCGCGATACGCGCGCATATTACCGATCTACGAACGAGAGTGAAGAACCGATTGGCGGCTCAGCTTCGCGCGCCGCCAGCGGTCAAAACAGCCGCTTTCAGTCTGGGCTGGCGACGTCCTCGCACAGCTCGACGCACTCGTTGCAGATGTAGACCGAAGGGCCCGAGACCAGGGCCGCCACCTTGTGCTTGGGCTTTCCGCAGAACGAGCAGTGCTGGCCGTCGGGCGGGCGCTTCTCGGCGGTCACGTCCTCGTCTTCGTCTCCCTGCGAAGACTGCGCGGGCATCTCTTCCATCGTCGTGCGCGCCGAAGGGTCGGGCTCGTCCGCCAACGGTGGGCGCGGCCCTATCACCTCGCGGCAGCGCCCGACGCACTCGTTGCAGATGAACACCCGCGGCCCGGACACGAGCCTCTTCACCTCGCCCTTTCGCTTTCCGCAGAAGGAGCAGAAGAAGTCGTCCATCACGCCCTCTAGTAGGTCAATGTACCAGTGATCACCAGGCGCGCCTTGCCGCCGATGTGGACGCGGTCCCCGGCCAGCGCGCACGAGATCTCGCCGCCGCGCCGGCTGACCTGGCGCGCACGCAGCGCCGTCTTGCCGAGCCGCGCCGCCCAGTAAGGGGCCAGCGTGCAGTGCGCCGATCCGGTGACGGGATCCTCGTCGATGCCGTACCCGGGCGCGAAGTAGCGCGACACGAAATCGACGGGCCGCGCCTCGTCGCTGCCCGGCCCCGTGACGCCGACGCCGTTGCCCAGCGCCGCCAGCGCCCGCATGTCGGGCGCCAGCCCGCGCACCGTCGCCGCGTCGTCGAACACCGCGAACAGCGCGCGCCCGAGGACGACCTCGCGCGGCTGCGCGCCCAGCGCCGCCGCGACGCGCGCCGCCGTGCCGGCGTCCACGGGCGCCGCCGGGTACGCCGGAAAGTCGAGCACGAACTCGTCGTCGCGCCGGAAGACCGGCATCAGGCCGCTGCGCGTCCGGAACGTCACCTCGCGCCGCGCGGGCTCGAGCTCGGTCATCAGCAGAAATCCCGACGCCAGCGTGGCGTGCCCGCACAGCTCGACCTCGGTGGTCGGCGTGAACCAGCGCAGGCTGAACACGTCGCCCTGCGGATGAAAGAACGCCGTCTCCGACAGGTTGTTCTCGGCGGCGATGTCCTGCATCAGCGCCTCGGGAATCGGCGCTTGCAGCGGACAGACGGCGGCGGGGTTGCCGGCGAACGGCCGGTCCGCGAACGCGTCGATCTGGTACAGAGGCAGCGTCGGCATCCCCGAACGCTAGCGGATTGGGGAGCCGGTGGCGAGGCCGGCGGCGCGCGCTACGTCAGAGGCGGGCTAGTGCCAGTGGTAGCCGTGGCCCGCGCCGCCGCTGGTCGGCTCCGGATCGGTCTGCGAGCTGCTCGACGTGTTCTGGCGCCAGGCGGTGACGACGCTGTTCCAGCCGTTGCAGGCCTTCCAGCCGTCGCCCTGGTGCGGGTAATCGGCGGCGGTGCAGGGCGCGCACGACGCATACTGGGCGCCGTACACGTTGACGTAGGGCGGGCTCGTCTGCGCGGAGCCGATGCGGCCCGACGGCGGGTTGACGTTGTACTTCGCGCCTGTGCAGTAATACGCGGGCGCGACCGTCGAGTCGGTGCCGTGCGCGCCGAGCACGAAGATGTTGCCGAAGAACGCCGCTTCCTGGTTCGGATAGTTCGGGTCCTGGCCCCAGCCGACCGAGGCGTTGTTCGAAACGAGCCAGAGCGGGATGTGGACGCCAGCGGTGTTGATGTGCGCGAGCAGGCAGGCGGACATGTCCTCCTGGCAGGTCTGACCGCAGGCGTTGTTCTCCCAGTCCGGCGCCATGCCGAGGAGGCCCTGGAACGTGTAGTTGACCCCGTACTGGTCCTGCTTCGTGATCGAGTGCCCGGCCGCCAGCGCGCACCGCACGAGGTACGAGACCTGCGTGCGCCCGTCGGCCGTATTCATCAGGTCGCCGCTGGAGGAGAGATTGTCGATCGCTGAAAGCCCATTGATGGTCTTGATGCCGTTGGTCGTCTTTATGCCGTTGATGGTCTTGATCCCGTTGATCGTCTTCAGGCCATTCTCGGAGGCGACCGGGGCCTGGGAAGGGCCGGCGTCGCTGTCCATTTCGCCGCAACCGACCAGGGCCAGGGACAGAGCTACCGGGAGGAGGTGCAGACCGCGGGGGAGCATCACTTGCGGACATCTGCAATCGGTATGCTAGGTCACAAAGAAAAATGAGCCAATGAAATTGAAGGCCTGTCTGTATGGGCCAGCGCGGCATGTTGCCCCGCGTACGTCACAGCGTTGTCAGGCCATCAACAGCCCGATACGATGCGGCTTTCCTGCAACCTCTCACCGTCGGGCGGAGGCACGTTGAACAAGCTTAGATTCGGGGTCGCGTTCCTTGTCCTCTCGGGGTGCACCGCGGGCAGCGGAAACCCGAGTTCGTCGACGGGCGGCACCGGCGGCGACGGCTCGACGGGCACGGCCGGCCGCGGTGGCACGACCGGCGCCGCCGGCGACGGCACGGGCGGCTCCGGAGGATTCGGCGGCGCGACCAGCCTCGGCGTCGGCGGTCTGGGCGGCACCGTCGGCAGCGGCGGATCGGCCGGCAGCGCCGCGGGCGGTTCCGGCGGCAGTGTCGGCTCCGGCGGGAACAGCGTCGGCGTCGGCGGCCTGGGTGGCTCGGGCGGGACCGGCGCTGGCGGGCGCGGCGGCGGCGCCGCCGGGACGGGCGGCGGCGCTGGAACGGGTGGCGGCGGATCGTCGGGTCGCGGTGGCGCGAACGGCGGGACCGGTGGCGGCACCGGCGGCAGCTCTGCGCTCTACAAGTGCCCCGCGGGTCCGTTCACCGCGCCGAACCCGTCGAACATCACGCTGACGAAGGTCACGGGCGTACCGCCGTTCGACAGCTTCAACAACAATGGCAACAACTTTGGAATCATCGAGGGGCCCGTCTGGTTCGGCGATGCGCTGTACGTGTCGGAGATCGGCGGCGGCAACAACCCGCCCCCGTCGCGAATCCTGCGCGTTCCGACCACGGGCAGCCCGTCGGTCGCGTACGCCAGCTCCGGCATGAACCCCGGCACGAACGGCCTCGCGATCGACACGATGGGGCGGCTGATCGGCGCCAGCCACGGTGTCGGCGGCATCGTCGCGCTCGACCTGACGGCCATGACGTCGACGACAATCGTCGGGACGTACATGGGAAATCGCTTCGACTCGCCCAACGACCTGACCGTCCGCAGCGACGGCACCATTTATTTTTCGGATCCCGACTATCAGGCGCCGGGCACGCGGCCCCAGGCGATGACGCGCCTCTACCGCTTGCCGCCGGGAGCGACCACGCCGGTGGTCGTGGACGCGAACCGATCGCAGCCGAACGGCGTGACGCTGTCGCTCGACGAGACGTCACTGTACGTGACGGACAGCGGAGGCCTCTACCGCTACCCGGTGAACGCCGACGGCAGCACCGGCACGGCGACGCGCATCGCGATGAACGACGTCACCTCCGGCGACGGGATGGCGATCGACTGCGCGGGCAATCTCTACGTCGCCAGCAACCAGCAGCTCATCATCGTGAATCCGGCGGGGACGGGATCGAAGATCGGCAGCATCACCGTCAGCGGCGTCCAGCAGGTCAGCAACGCCGCATTCGGCGGCGCGAACCATCAGACGCTCTACGTGACCGGCCTCGGCAACGGGATGGGCACCAGCTCCATGGGCGTTCTCCGCGCCGACATGCCGCTGCCAGGCATGCCTTACTGAGCGCGCGACAACCCGGCGATCTCAGTCGGACCTTCTTGTCGTCCGGCATGCCGGATTAAAATCTCGCCCCAGCACGCAACAAGGTCGTCGGCGCGTCGATATTGGGTGAGGACGAGAGATGAGATCATTCGGTCTACGGTTGGCGAGAGGTAGCAATCAGTGGCTCGGCCTCCTGGCGATGGTGCTTGCGACCGCCGGTGGCTGCTACAGAGGTATCCGCACCTCGCCGGCGGATGCCGAGGGCGGAGCAGGCAGCGGAGGATCGGGCGGCACAGCCGGTGGCAGAGGGGGCACTGGCGCCACGGCTGGCACCGGAGGTAGCGGAGGGTCGACTGGTACGGGCGGGACGAACAGCGGCCGCGGGGGTTCAGCAGGCAATGGCGGATCAGCCGGGACCGGTGGGAGTAGTAACGGC
>DATFXS010000135.1:0-2583 GCA_035315605.1 Polyangia bacterium | reverse complement strand
TCGGTGCAGTCGGCGGAGACCGGCCCGCCCGTTCCCGCGGCGATCTCGATGACCCTGGCCACAGACGGATCGCTCTGGGTCCTGGGCGGGACCGACTTCGCCGCCTTCGGGCCGGACGGTGCCCCGCGCGGGTCCTGGTTGTTCGGGGACCCGGATTCGTTGATGTCGCCACGTTCCATCGCCTCTGGTCCGAACGGCTCGGTCTACATCGGCGGGGGCGCCTGGGGGCTCCCCGATTTCGATCCTGGTCCCGGCGTCGTCAAACGGATGGTGGGCACGAGCTTGACCGGCGGGTTCATTGTGAAGCTGGGATCCGACGGGAGGTTTCTCTGGGTTCAGACGCTCGCGGGCCAGGAGCTCGTCGCGGTCGCGGGCGCGCCCGATGGCGGCGTCATCGGACTGGGATCCGCCGGAGTCACGAAGCTGAACGCCGACGGAACGGCGGGATGGACGTTCAGCAGCGGACAATTTCCGGGAACGGTGGTGTCGTCGGGGACCACGTTCGTCGTGACCGGATCCACCGGCAACTTCAACGGCAACTTCAACGCGAGCACCGACATGGATCCCGGCCCCGGCGTCGACACGATTGGCGCCATCAACCTCTACCTGTCGCGTTTCAGCTTCTGAGGTCATGACCCGCGCCGCGCGATTGGCAACGGTGCTGCTGGCGGCGGTGGCTGGTATCGCTTGCCACGCGCAGAACGAATTGTTGACGCCGCGGGACGGGGGAGCAGGAAGCGGAGGGATTGCGGGGACGCGCGGCGGTAACGGCGGCGTGGAAGGCGGTGCGGGCAAGGGCGGCGGGGCCGGCACCGCGGGTGGCGCGGCCGGTGGCGCCGCCGGCAGCGGCGGAGGAGGCGGAAGCATCGGCGGCCGGGGCGGCGTCGGCGGCACGTTCGACACCGCGGGCACGAGCGGCAGCGCCGGCACGGCGGGAGCCGCGGGTGGTACGACCGGTGGCGCTGCGGGCAGGGGTGGTGCAGGCGGAAGCGCCGGTGGCCGGGGCGGATCCGGTGGCACGTTCGGCACCGCAGGCACGGGCGGGCGGGGCGGCGCCAGCACCGGTGTTGCCGGCAGCGGCGGCACGGCTGGCGTCGGCGGCGTTTCCGGCGGCGGTGGTACAGCCGGCACCGGCGGCACTTCCGGCAGCGGCGGTTCCGCGGGGAGCGGTTGTCTCGCCTGCCGCATCACGATCCTCCCGGTCGCCGGGCAAGACGTCGTCTACAACGCCACTCGCAACGAGCTCTACCTCAGCGTCTCGGGCGACGCCCCGGACAACGCGAACACGGTCGTGGTCGTGGATCCGACGACGGCGTCGGTCGTCTCTTCCATCCCGATCGGGTCGAATCCGAAATCGATCGCGCTGTCGGACGACGGCTCGACGTTGTGGGTCGGCGTCGACGGCGCGCGCGGCATCCGCAAGGTGACGATGTCGTCGGTGCCGCCTGAGATCGGGCCGCTGCACGTTTTCCGGCAGCCGGGCACCAGCAACTTCTTATACGCGGAAGGGATGGTCGCTTTGCCGGGCGAGCCGCAGTCGGTCGTCGCGGTCACGGACGCGGTTCACGTGTACGACGACGGCATGTCACGCCCGGTGACCACGGCAATCCAATTTGCGTACATGCTGGCGGCGGGACCGCAGGGGCTGGTGTTCGCCGCCGACGGTCTCAGGAACTTTTACACGTTTTCGGTTTCGGCGTCGGGGATCGCGCAGACGGGTTCCGCGGCATTGTTCGTCAGGAGCCCGACCAACATCGTCTACGACAACGGCCGCGTGTACGGGAACGGCGGCGACGTGATCGACGTTTCTGATCCGGCGGCGCCGTCCTGGGTGAGTCCCTTCCAGGTCTCGGGATCTTCGATTGCGGTTCGCGACGCGCAGTCGCTGCTGATGCTGACGCCGAACGACTTCCCGACGACAGGCGCCGTCGTCCGAGTGCTCGCGACCAGCCCACTCGGCGAGCTCGCGTCGGTGGCGGTTCCCGCGCCCTTCTCCCTGACGGAATCAAGCCCCTTTTTCGTGAAGGTGGTCTACGCCGGCGCGGACGCGGTGGCGGTGCTCAGGAACTACTATTTCGACCAGTACACGTTCGTCAGGGACCTGGTGGTCATCCACGATCCCGCGTTCGGCACGCCGATCGGGGGCGCAGGCGGTGGTGGTGGCGCGAGTGGCAGCGGTGGGACGGGCGGCAGCAGCGGGACGGGCGGCAGCAGCGGGACGGGCGGCAGCGCGGCTGACCCGTGCCCGGGATGTTCGTTCGTCACCGTTCCGGCCGACGGAACCCATCTGGCCTACGACGCCGGTCGCAATCTCATCTATGTGACCGCCGACTCGATGGCGGTCCAGCACGCGAATTCGATCGTCACGGTGGACCCCTCGACCGGGGCCATGACGTCGATCGTTCCGGCCGGGATCGATCCGCAACCGCTGGCGCTGTCCGACGACGGCTCCGCGCTCTGGGTCGGGCTGGCGATCGAGGTCGGGCAGGACGTGGTCATGAGGATGACGCCGGGAGCGACGCCCGTTCCGGGAATGGCCTATCCGTTGCCGACGCTGCAGGCGTTCCAACCGTCAGTGGCGGA
>DATFXS010000134.1:0-10366 GCA_035315605.1 Polyangia bacterium | reverse complement strand
GTCCCCGACGACGCGTCGCCGCCGATCGGCACCGGCACGGGAGACGACGCCGGCTGCGATGCCTCGGCGACGGCCGGAGCGGGCGCGGCGGCCGGCCGCTCGACGGCGGGCGCGGGTGCAGGCTCGGGCGCGGCCGCGGCGGCGGGCCGTGAAGCGCGCGGCGGCTGGGGGGCTGGCGTCTCATCCCGGGGGCGCGCATCGGCGGCGCTGATGAAGCGGACCCGCATACCGGCTGCGGCGGCATCGGCCGCCTCCACGACCTCTGTCACCCGAGCGTGCCGCTCCTTGTCGTCGAGCTTGAACACGATCGGCGTCCCGACCGGCATCGGCTCGCCGAATACGACGAACGCCCCCCCGTCGGTTCGATCGCGGATCTGCGGCGACCGCCCGATGATCACGCCGCCATACCGAACTTCAGTCGCGCTGTCCACGTGCGCATTTTACCACGTGGTTAAATTGTCGGGCGTGCTCAGGGAACAGGAGAACTGCTGGCGGATCGTGCGGGCGCCGCGCGCCGCGTTCCTGATCGACGCCGACGCCTACTTCACGGCGTTTCGCCACGCGGTCAGCCGCGCGCGCGACAGCGTGTTCATCCTGGGCTGGGACATCGACAGCCGGGTCCAGCTGAACCCCGGAACGGCGGCGCCGCCGCTGACGCTGCTGCCGTTCCTGAACGAGGTGCTGGCGAGTCGGCCGACGCTGCGCGTGTTCGCGCTGGCCTGGGACTTCTCGGTCCTGTTCGCGCTGGAGCGCGAGCCCCTGCCCACCTATCGCTTTGCCTGGAACGCCCACCCGCGCCTCGCCTTCCACCTCGACGACGCGCACCCGTTCGGCGCTTCCCACCACCAGAAGATCGTGGTCGTCGACGACGCGCTCGCCTTCGCGGGCGGCCTCGATCTGACGATCCGGCGCTGGGACACGCCCGCCCATCACGCCGACAACCCCGGGCGCGTCGATCCGACCGGCCGCCCCTACCCGCCCGCGCACGACATACAGATGATGGTGGACGGCGAGGCGGCCGCCGCGCTGGGCGAGCTGGCGCGCGACCGCTGGCACGCGGCGACCGGACGAACGCCGCCCGCCCCGGGCCCGGCGCCCCGCGCCGACCTCTGGCCGGAGGCGACCGCCCCGGACGCGCGCGACGCGCCGGTCGGCATCGCCCGCACGATGCCCGCCTTTCGCGACGCCCCCGCGGTTCAGGAGGTCGTCTCGTTCGCGACGCAGTCGATCGCGTCGGCGCGCCGGTTCATCTACATCGAGAACCAGTACCTGACATCGGCCGCCGTCGGGGCGGCGCTGGCGCGACGGCTGGCCGAGCCGGACAGCCCGGAGGTGGTGATCGTCCTGCCGCGCGAGGAGCACGGCTGGCTGGAACAGAGCTCGATGGGCATCATGCGGGCCCGGCTGCTCCGCCTGCTGCGCGCTTGCGATCGTCATGGCCGGCTGCGGCTCTACTACCCGATCATCCCCGCGCTGGATCGTGCCTGCATGAACGTTCACGGCAAGGTGATGATCGTCGACGATCGCACGGCGCGCGTCGGCTCCGCGAACCTCTCCAACCGCTCGATGGGTCTCGACACCGAGTGCGACTTGATCCTCGACGCGGACCTCGACCCGCAGCTCGGCGCCGCGATCGCGTCGCTGCGCAATCGCCTGATCGCGGAGCACCTCGACTGCGAACCCCAGGCGGTCGTCGACGCGCTGGCCGCGCAGGGGTCCCTGATCGGCGCCGTCGAATCTCTGCGCGGGCGCGCCCGCTCGCTCGCGCCGCTGCCCGCGCCGGACGACGATGCCACATCCGCGGCCGTCCCCGATCCGGCCGCCGCCGCGCGACCCGCGCTGGACCTGGCGTTTCTCGACGGCCTCGCCTGCGATCCCGAACAGCCAGCGCCCGACGAGCTGATCTCGATGCTGGTTCCGACCGGCCTCCGCCGGCCCGTCCGCCGATCGCTCGTCGGCTGGGGGCTGGCGGTCGCGGCGGTCATCGCCGTCGTCGCCGCCTGGCGGCTGACGCCGCTGCGCGCGCTGCTGAGCGTGGACCGCGTCGCCGCCCTCGGACAGACGCTGAGCCGGCACCCGGCGGCGCCGTTCGCCGTGCTGGGCGCCTACCTGGCCGGGACGCTGGTCTTCTTTCCGATCACGCCGCTGCTGGGCGCCACCGCCCTGGTCTTTCCGGCCCCTACTGCGTTCGCCTACTGCATGATCGGCGCGCTGTCGGCGGCGGTCACCACTTACGGAATCGGACGGCTGGTCGGCCGGTTCCGCCCGCGCTGGCTGGAACGCCCGCGCGTGCAGCGCGTGAGCCGGCAGCTCCAGCGCCGCGGCATCCTGGCGGTGATCGCCGCCCGCCTGCTGCCCGTCGGCAACTTCTCCCTCATCAACATCACGGCGGGCGCGCTGGGCGTCCGGTTCCGCGACTATCTGCTCGGCAACATCCTGGGCCTGCTTCCGGGCGTCCTGGCCCTGACCGTGTTCGCCGACCGGATCGGCGCCACGGTCCGGCAGCCGCACGCGCGCAATCTGATCGTCCTCGCGCTCGTCGGCGCCGCGATCGGCGGCGCGCTCTGGTGGCTGAAGCGCCGGATCGCGAGGCGGCGATGACGGGCCGGCTGCGCGTCGCTTCCTACAACATCCACGCGTGCGTCGGCGCCGACGGCCGCTGCGATCCGGCGCGCATCGCGGCGGTGCTGCGCGAGATCGACGCCGACGTGATCGGGCTCCAGGAGGTGGACGCCCGCCCCGGCGAGACGGACACCGCGATGCAGATGCACTACCTCGCCGCGGCGCTCGGCCTTCACGGGATCGCCGGTCCGACGCTGCATCGATTTGGCGGTCACTATTACGGCAACGCGCTGCTGACGCGCCGGCCGGTCCTGGAGGTCCGTCACATCGATCTGACCGTCTACAGCCGCGAGCCGCGCGCCGCGCTGGACGTGGACCTGGACATCGACGGGTCGCCCGTGCGCGTGATTGTCACCCACCTGGGCCTTCTGCCGGGCGAGCGCCGCAGGCAGGTGCGCCGGCTGCTCGATCGGCTGGGCGGCAACGGGTCCGAGCTGGTCGTCCTGTGCGGCGACATCAATGAATGGTTCGCGATCGGCCGCCCGCTTCGCTGGCTGCACGCGCGCCTGGGTCGGACCGACGGCGTCGCCACCTTCCCGGCGGTATTTCCGGTATTCGCGCTGGATCGCATCTGGGTGCACCCGCGGGGAAGGATGGCGGGACTGACCGCGCACGCCAGCCCCGAAGCCCGGCTGGCATCCGACCATCTCCCCGTGCTGGCCGATCTGCGGCTCTGATCGGGCGCGCGGCCCCGATCGCGCATATGATGACGCCCGATGCGCGGCGCGCTGGTGGTGGCGTGCGTCGCCCTGCTGATCGTTCCCGGGGCGCACGCCCAGCAGCAGGACACCGACCCCTGGTTCGGCCGGGACAAGGCCCTCCACTTCGCCGCCAGCGCCTCGATCGCAGTGGTCGTCTACGCAGGCGCCTCCTTCCAGACGGACAGCCGCCCGAAACGAGCCATCGCCGCGGCGTCGGTCGCCCTCAGCGCCGGAATCGCGAAGGAGCTTTGGGATCTGAGCGGCCACGGCGACGCCTCCTGGCGCGATCTCACCTGGGATGTAATCGGCGCGACCACAGGGACGCTGGTGGCCTACGTGATCGACTGGGCGGTCAGCCGCCTCCGGGGTCCTGCCAGCCCGGTGCCGGCCCGGTGACAGGGGCATACGACTCTTGAACTTGGGAAAACAGGGGCTTAAGGTCATCGGGCAGTCCCGTCGATCCACGCAGTTCGAAAACGCACCCGGAGGCGACCCACTTTGATGACAGCGCGGAGACGTGTTCTGCAGACAACCCTGGCGGTCCTGACCTGCGCCGCGCTCGGCGGCGGACAGCGCGCCGCCCTCGCCGGCGAGGAAGACGATCTCCAGCGCGAGATCGACACCCAGCGCGTCAGCGTCGCCGACCTGGAGCGCCTCGACGAGCTGAAGGCGACCGGCGACGAGATCACGCAACTGCGATCCTGGTTGGACGAGGCCTGGAGCCTGCGTTCGAAGCACGAATACGACCAGGTCCGCGAGGTGCTGGAGCGAACCCGCAAGCAGGCGGATCTGATCCGCGCCAAGATCACGGCGTCGAAGCTGCGCGCCCAGGCGAACGCGCGCGAGGCCGCGCTCGCGGACGTGCGGGCCCGCATCGCGCGCACGCAGAAGTCGCTCGCCGACACGATCAAGAAGAAGAAGGCGATCGAGGGCAACGAGAAGGCCGGCGGCAAGAGCAGCGACAACGCCGGCGACAAGGCCCCCGAGAAGACCGCCGACAAGACCGGCGAGAAAGCGGCCGACAAGACCGCCGACAAAGGGAGCACGCCATGAGGCCCCGCCTGACCGCACCCCGCGTCGCGCTCGCGCTGCTGCCGGCCGCCCTCGCCGCGTGCGCGACGCCGCCCAAGCCGCACGAGCTCGAGGCCTACGATCTGCTTCACCAGACCTCCAACCTCCAGGAGGCCAGCAAGAAGTCGCCCGATCTGGTGGCGGGCGCCGAGAAGCTCGCCGACCGCTCGCGCGAGGAGTGGCAATCGAACGATCTGGAGGAATCGCGCCGCGACGCCATCATGGCGAACATCAGGCTGAAGACCGCGCTGGCGCTGATGGAGCAGGAGCAGCTCAAGGTCAAGATACAGACGCTGTCCGCCGAGCAGGCCAGGGCCGAAGAGGAAGCCGGCGATCTCTCCGAGAAGCTGGCGAACGAGACCGAGAAGCTCTCGCTGCTGCAGAAGTACGTCGAGGCGCGCAAGGCGGCCGACGCCGAGAAGCAGCGGCTGTCCGCGCAGATGACCAGCGAACAGCAGAAGGCGCAGGCCGAGCACGATCGCCTGGCGCTGCAGCTCGCGAGCGAGCAGAAGATCGCGGCCGCCCAGCTGGCGCTGCGCACGGCCGACACGGTCGACGCGTCCAAGTTCTCCAAGGCGGAATACAGCGCCGCCAGCGACATGCTGGCGAAGGCGAGCGCCGAGCTTCAGCAGAACGACTACGCCGGCGCGCAGGCGAGCGCCGAGGTGGCCAAGAAGAACGCCGACAAGGCGACCGAGCTGGCCAAGCCGCTCTACGAGCAGGCCGAGCAGGCGAGCCAGAACAAGGCGCGCGACGAGGCCCTGGCGCGCGACGCATCGGGGATCACCGGCACCGACGTGCGCCTGGAACGGCGCGGGGACCTGCAGCGTCTGGTGATCGCCGTGCCTGAGCTGTTCAGCAAGCGGAAGCCGGAGATTGCCAACGGCCACGACGCCGTCATCGACGCGCTCGCCGAGCTGATCAAGAAGTACCCGACCTATCCGGTGCAGATCATCGGCTACACGGACAACCGCGGCAAGGCGTCGGAGTTACTGGCAATTTCCGCGGCGCGCGCCCAATCCGTCTACTCCGCGCTGGCGTCGAAGGGCGTGGAGACGAAGCGGCTGATGGCGAGCGGCCTCGGCGGCGACGATCCGCGCTTCGACAACAAGACCGCCCCCGGCCGAGCCAAGAACAACCGGATCGAGATCGTCTTTCTCTATCATTGATGTTCGAGGGGAGCCGATTTGAGGGTTCCCACCAATTGGCCGATAATTTCCGTCAGTGTGGCGGTTTTCGCGTTTCGTCGCTTGCGCCCTGCTGCTGACAGCCGCGGGGTGCGGCGGTCGAAAGGGCGGCGGGACGACCGACGGCGGGAGCATCGACGCGACCTGCGCGACGACCGACGGCGGAACGAAGAAACCGAACGGTCAGGCCTGCGGCTGCGCGGCTGACTGCCAGAGCGGCTTCTGCGTCGGGGGCCTCTGTTGCAACAGCGCGTGCACCGACACGTGCAAGACCTGCAACGACCAGAGCGCGCCCGGAATCTGCACGCTCGTCCCGAGCGGCGGCCAGGCGCCGCCCGGATCGTGCCCGATGGGCGCCGCCTCGACCTGCGGGCTGGACGGCACCTGTGACGGCAAGGGGAATTGCCGCAGATATCCCGCCGGCACGGTCTGCATGGCGGGCACGTGCGACGGCGCCTCGGTCAGCGACGTCAACGTCTGCGACGGCGAAGGGCACTGCAAGTCGGGACCCGCCACGATCTGCGTCCCCTACAACTGCGACCCGACGACCAACAAGTGCGCGACCAGCTGCGAGACCAACACCGACTGCGCCAGCGGCGTCCTGTGCGTGAACGGCAGCTGCGGCCTGAAACCGAACGGCGCCGTCTGCACCGCGAACAGCGAGTGCAAGTCGACGTTCTGCGCCGACGGCGTCTGCTGCAACGTCGCCTGCAAGGGCGCCTGCATCAGCTGCAACCAGCCGGGTCGCGGCGGCACGTGCTGGCCCGTCGACGCCGGCGGATCGGATCCGCACAGCGTCTGCGCGGTGCAGGCGCCCGCGACCTGCGGCACCACCGGCGCGTGCGACGGTTTCGGCGGCTGCGCGAAGTTCGCGTCCCAGATCATCTGCATCGCGCCGGCCTGCAGCGGCGACCGCCTGAACACGGCCGGGACCTGCGACGGCCTGGGCAGCTGCCTGCCCCCCGGGATGCAGAACTGCGACCCCTACCGGTGCCTCAACGGCGCCTGCATCAACAAGTGCGCCAGCGACGCCGACTGCGTGACCGGCCACGCCTGTCAGGCCGGCAGCTGCGGCAAGAAGACGAACGGGCAGCCCTGCACGATGGCCGGCGACTGCGTCAGCAACCACTGCGTCGACGGCGTCTGCTGCGACCAGGCCTGCGCCGGCCCGTGCCGGAGCTGCGCCCTCCTGTCGTCGCTCGGCACCTGCACGCCCGTCTCGAACGGCGCCGACGATCCCCGGAACATGTGCACGACCCAGGCGGCGTCGACCTGCGGCACCGACGGCAAGTGCGACGGCGCGGGCGGCTGCCGGAAATACCGGTCCGGGACGGTCTGCGCGGCCGAGCACTGTGACAGCGGCGTCTACACGCCCGAGGCGACGTGCAGCACGACCGGCGCCTGCGTCGCGCCGGACGCGATGTCGTGCGTGCCGTACGTCTGCAACGGCAGCAAGTGCTTCGGCAGCTGCACTGCCGACGCCAACTGCTCGACCGGAAACTTCTGCGTCGGGAACTCGTGTGGCCCGAAGCCGATCGGCGCCTTCTGTTCAGCCGGAAGCGAGTGCGGGTCGGGCAACTGCGCCCAGGGCGTCTGCTGCGCCACCGCCTGCGCGACCGCGTGCAAGTCGTGCGCGCTGTCCAGCACGCGCGGCGCGTGCACCAACGTTCCGGCGGCCAGCCCCGACCCGTCGCAGACCTGCGTCGACAAGCCCGGCACCTGCGACACGAACGGCAAGTGCGAGGCGGGCGCCTGCCAGCGCTACGCGCAAGGAACGCCATGCGGCGCAGCCAGCTGCCCGTCGAGCGGTTTCACCCTGACGTCGTCGTCGGCCTGTGACGGCGCCGGCGCGTGCGTCACGCCCCCGCCCAGCTCGTGCTACCCGTTCATGTGCGGGGTCGCCGCCTGCAAATCCACCTGCACCGCGGACGGGGACTGCGCCCCGCCGAACGTCTGCAACGGCGGATCGTGCGGGCTGCGCCCGATCGGCGCGAGCTGCGCCGGCGCCGTCGACTGCCAGAGTAACTTCTGCGCGCAGGGCGTCTGTTGCGCCACCGCCTGCACAGGAAGCTGCACCTCGTGCGCGCTGGTCGGGACGCTGGGGATGTGCAAACCGGTCACCGCTGGCGGCACCGATCCGAAAGGCCAGTGCATGGTCGAGGGCGCGACCACATGCGGAAAGACCGGCCTCTGCGACGGCGCGGGCGGCTGCCAGCTTTACGCAGCCGGCACGCAGTGCGCGCCGCCCACCTGTCCGACGGGCACGGCGACCGCGACGCTGGCGCGGACCTGCGACGGCGCGGGCACCTGCCGCCCGGCCACGACCCAATCCTGCGGCGCCTACGCGTGCAACGGCACGACCTGCAACGCCGCCTGCGCCGGCAACAGCGACTGCGCCGCCAACAACGTCTGCAATTCGGGTATGTGCGGGCTCAAGCGCCTCGGCCAGCTCTGCGCCGCCGGCAGCGAGTGCGACAGCGGCAACTGCACCGACGGCGTCTGCTGCATGACGGGCCCCTGTGGCACCTGTCAGTCGTGCAACGTCGTCGGGTTGGCGGGGACGTGCAACAAGGTTCCCGACGGCGACATGGAGCCGCACGGCGGCTGCACGCCCAGCCCACCCTGCGGGAACACCGGCAAGTGCGACGGCAACGGCGCCTGCCGCAGCGCCCCCGCGACCACCAGCTGCGGCACCGCCATGTGCAGCGGTTCGACGTTCAAACCCGTGGGCAACTGCGACGGAATGGGCGCCTGCTCCCAGCCGTCGATGAGCTGCGGCGCCTATGCGTGCAACGGGACGACCTCGTGCAACACCATGTGCGGCGGCGACAACGACTGCGCCAGCGGCTTTACCTGCATGTCGAACGTCTGCACCAACCTGAAGGCTAACGGAACGATGTGCGCGGCAGGCGCCGAGTGCTTCAGCGGCAACTGCACCGAGGGATATTGCTGCGACAAGACCGCCGCCGTCTGCGGCACCTGCATGTCGTGCAAGGTCGCGAGCCACCTCGGAAGCTGCTGGCCCGTCCCGATGGGCGGCAGTGATCCGCTCGCCGGCTGCATGAACATGGCGGTCGCAACCTGCGGGACCACGGGCACTTGCAACGGCGCCGGCCAGTGCGCGACCTACGCGCCGGGGACGATGTGCATGCCGTCGACCTGTGCCGCGTCGACGCTGACGACGTACGCCTGCAACGGCGGCGGCGCGTGTGTGCCGCAGATGACGGATTGCACGCCGTTCGCCTGTGACGGCAGCAGCGCCTGCAAGATGAGCTGCGTGGACGATAACGATTGCGCGGCCACACTCACCTGCACCGCCCCCACTTGCGGTCCCTGACGTTTGAAGCCAGCTGGCTTCGGTGAGCCAGCCCTCCGTAAAGGCCATTCGGATCAGCGGCTTGGGTCCCCTAGGGGGCTTGGTTTCGCCTCCGGAGGCGTGTTAGGTTAGCCGTCGTTTTCGGCCCCCCCCAAGCCTGCCAGATCGTGACCTGGGAAGAGGCCGTCTCGCATGCCAACCGTTCGCGAATACGAAGCCGCGATGGACAGGAATCCGGCGGACACCGAAGCGTTCGTCGCGCTGCGTAAGGCCTATCGCCAGTCGCAGAAGCACGACCGCCTCGTGGTTTTGTACGAGCAGCGCGCGCAGGCGATCGAGGACAACGCGAAGGCGGGCGAGCTCTTCTATCTCGCCGCGGAGCTGCGGATCGACCAGCTGGGCGACGCCGAGGGGGCCGAGGCCGACCTGGTCAACGCCGTCGATCGCGATCCGACGCACATCCGCGCCGCCGCGCGCCTGAAAGACATCTACCGCGAACAGGGCCGCACCGCCGACTACATGACGATGCTGGAGATGGAGGCCGCTGCCGTCGCGCGCACGCGCGATCCGGCCCGCATCGCCGAGCTGGAAGCGGAGATGAGCCAGCTGTTCTTGAACCACTTCGCCCGCCTGGAACGGGCGATCCGCAACCCGCAGCGGGCCGGGGCGAAGCTGGCCCAGGAGCACGTCCGGTCGATCGAGTCGGCCCGGAAGATCTACCGGGCGCTCGGCGACTTCCGCTCGGTCGTCCGCCTGTACGAGCTGGAGCTGGAAGGGACGGCGGACGCGCGCCGGCGGGCCGACCTGCTGCTGGGCCTCGGCCGCGTGCTGGCCGAGAAGCTGGAGGAGCTGGACGCGGCGGCCCAGCGACTCGCCGAGGTGGTGCGCATCCGCCCGCGCGACGAGAAGGCGCTGGAGCTGCTCGCGAACGTCTACGCCAACCCGAACTGGATCGGCGCCGACGGCGCGGAGCGCGCCGCCGCCATCTACTACCAGATCGCGCGCCGGCGTCAGGAGGCGAGCGACACCGAGAACGCGATCGCGGCGCTGCGGCGGGCGCTGGCGGCGGTCGCGGGTCACGCCGAATCGTCCGAGCTGCTCGAGCGCGTCTACTACGACGCGCGCCGGTTCCAGGAACTGGATCGCTTCTACCGCGAGCGGGTCGCGTCGGCGGTCAACGAGTCCGAGCGGATCGACTTCCTGTACAAGCGCGCGCAGCTGTCCGAGGGCGAGCTGGACGACGTCGCCGAGGCGATGCGCGTGTACAACGAGATCTCGCTGCTGGAGCCGGCGGGCGGTCCCGCATCGGAGAAGCTCGTCGAGCTTTATCTGAACGGCCAAGAATACGCGAAGCTCGCCGAGCTGCGCGAGCGCCAGCTGGGCGCGATCGCGGATCCGGCGCAGCGCGCGAAGGTGATGCTGGAGCTCGCGGCGCTCTACCGCGACCGTCTGGGCGACCGCGATCAGGC
>DATFXS010000133.1:0-4977 GCA_035315605.1 Polyangia bacterium | reverse complement strand
GAAATGCCCCAATCCAGCCTGCGTTTTCTGGTGTGCGCCGGCGTCCTGGGCACCGGTCTGGTTGCGCTCGGCCCTGACGCCCTGGGCCAGTCCGCGCCCGATGACGAGCCGATGCCCCCGGCGATGGGTCGCCCGACGGCGCCACCGCCCGCGCCGCCGCCGTTCGCGGCCCCGAGTCCACCGCCCGCGCCGCCGCAAGCCGCGCCGCCGCCCGCGACGTACGCGCCGCCGCCTCCGCCCCCGCAGCCAGCGCCGTCTCGCAGCGTGCCGCCCGCGACGCCCGTCGGCTATCCCGCTGCGCCGTCGGCGACGCCCGTCGGCGTCGAGGCGCGGTACATCCCGATGCCCGGGCGCGGCTTCGCCGCAGGCGCCAGCGACCCGGATTCGTACCTGACCTCGCTGACCGGACAGATCGGCCTTTACCATCTGTCGACCGCCGAGGTCGGTCCCGTCGGCCACCTGCGCTTCGGATTGCACGGCCAGTACTTCCGGTCCGAAGGGTTCCTGATCCAGGAGATGGATGGAACCACGGACACGAACACACGCATCGGCGGCACCTTCACCTTCGGCTTCACGCCGCACGAGTCGATCGAGCTGTTCGGCGCGATCACGAGCTCCAGCAACCGCAACGAGCGCGGTCCCGAGGCCGGCCGCACGGACCCGGAGCTGATCAAGTCGTTCGGCGACCTCTTGCTGGGCGGCAAGGCCGTCGTGCCGGTCAGCCGTGGGTTCAACGCGGGCGCCGAGCTCGGCTTCCGTTTCCTGTCCGGGATCTCCGACCTGTCGGTGTCGCCCAGCTCCACGTCGCTGTGGATCGGGCCCGTGGCGACGCTGGACCTGCGCGAGCTCGCCGCGGCGCCGCTTCGCCTCCACGCGAACGTCAGCTACTACCTCGACAACTCGAGCAACCTTTACAACTTCAGCGGCCGCACCACGCAGACCCAAGAGGTCGCGATGTTCGCCTACGGCATTCAGGGCAGCCGGCTGCGGTTCGCGCTGGGCCTCGATGCGCCCCTGGAGCGGTACACGGCGCAGTTGCCGCTGCGTCCGTTCGCGGAGTACCACGCGGAGGTCGTCACCTCGTCGGCCGATCCGGCGTTCGCCAACCTCTCGGGCGACTCGCACAGCCGGGTGCAGCAGTGGTTCACCCTCGGGCTGCGCGCGCGGGCGTGGAAGGGCCTGACCGTCGACGCCGGCGTGGACCTGGGCATCAGCTCGGTCGGCTTCCAGTATGGTCCGCCCCTGCCGCCGTACGACTTCATCTTCGGGCTCGGTTTTCCTTTCGACACGGCGGCGTTCAGCCGCCCGGTCGTCGTCACGCGCACCGTCGAGAAGAATCCGCCGCCGTCGACGGGCGCCGTCTCCGGCACCGTCAAGAACAAGGCGGACGGCAAGCCGATCGCCGAGGCGGTCGTGTCGTTCGGCGCGCAGCCGCGGGCCCGGGTCGCGACCGACCCGGACGGCGCGTTCCAGAGCCTCCCGCTGCCGCCCGGACCGGCCGCCATCACCGTCGCCGCCGCCGGGTTCGAACCTGCGACTGGCAAGGCGAACGTCGTGGCCGGTTCGACCGCCACGGTCGCCGTCGAGCTGATCCCGAAGGTCGTCAACGGCAACGTGCGGGGGAAGGTGTCCGATCGCGCCGGCCGCCCGCTGGCGGCGGCGATTCGTTTCCACGGTTCGAGCAACTTCGAGGCGCAGTCTGACGCGGGCGGGGCGTTCTCGGCGGTGGTGCCGGCCGGGCCCTATCGCGTGTCGGTCGAGGCGGCCGGCTACCCGGCCCGCGACGTGGCGCTGGATGTCGCCGCCGGACGTGATTCGCAGCTGGACGTGACGTTGCGGCCCGCGAACCCGGACGTGACGCTGACACCGCAGGCGGTCGTGCTGCGCGTGCCGATCAAGTTCCGCGCGGGGACCCCGAAGCTGCTGCCGCCCATCAAGGCCGAGCTGGAAGGGGTGGCCGACATCCTGGCCGACCATCCGGAGATCAAGAGCTTGCGCATCGAGGCGCACTGGAGCGGCGTGGCGAGCGGCAAGAAGGGCGTGGCCGCCAAGACCATGACGGCCAAGCAGGCCGCTGCGATCAAGGACTTCCTGGTCTCCAAGGGCGCCCCGGCCGACCGGATCGAGGCCGTCGGGGTCGGGGTCGAGGCCCCCCTGGTCCCGAACCTGGGACCGACGAACCAGGCCAAGAACCGCCGGGTCGAGCTGGTCGTCGTGCAGCAGTAGAGCAGGGGACCGCCCCGGATCGCGGGCGGAAGGGGTGAGCCATGGCTATAATGGAGCCATGCCGATGCAGTTACCTCCCCGGCTGGCCGCGCTGTCTGAGCGGTTCAGCCAGTTCGGTTTCGAGCGGACCCGTCGCGCGCTGGCCGCTCTGGCGCTGAGCGCCTTCGTCACGCTGTACTTCCTGGTGTCGTTGAACCCGGACCTGCCCGAGGGGCTGGGGCGCGTGTTCCTGGCGCTGTCGGTCTGTTACGCGGTCGGGTTCCTCGGCGTCGTCGCCGAATGGTTCTGGGGGCGCTGGTTCGCGACCGGCCTGGCCTGGTCCGGCGTCATGATGGCAATCGCGGTGATGGCGATGCTGGGCTGGGTGACGCAGCTGGCGGTGTTCGGCGGCCTGCACCTGCTGGTCGCGGTCACGCTGATGGGCAACAAGATGGCGGCCCGCTATGACCTGCAGGAGGCCTGGCGCGCGCGCTACAAGATCGACGAATACGGCGTGGCCCGGCTGCGGAAGGCCGTCACCAGCGCCGCAGCGTCGCTGCCGAGCATGATCATGTGGGCGCTGGGACCGAAGGACGGCGACCAGGCCCTGGTCACGGCAGGGGGGCTCGCCGTGCTCGTGCTGGCGGTTCTCGGACTTCGCGGGTTGGTGCGGTTGCGAAGCTGGGGCGTCGTCGCCCTGGGCGGCGCGGCGGCGCTGGCCGTGACGGGCGCGCTGTTCTTCGCGCCGATCTGCACCCACCCGGACCTGCTCTACCACGCGCCCGGGCACATGCTGGAGACCTCGGTCATCGCCGCGCCGCAACTGGCGGTGGTGTTCCTGATGGCCGCGGTGATCCCGTTCGTGCGGCCGGTCGCGCGGTTCCTGCGGCGCTCGGCGTAGTAGGGCGCCCCTCTCCCTAGCCCTGTCCCCGCTGCGCGGGGCGAGGGGACCGGATCGGATCCGCCTCGCTAGGCGGCTTTTTCGGGCTTGGCGGCGGCGGCGGGCGTGTTCTTGGCGGTCGTGATGCGCATGCCGTAGAACGACCGGTAGACGAACACCAGCGCCAGGGCCAGGAAGACGCCGGCGAGCGCGAGGCTCTTGCCGCGGCTCATGCCGACGGCGATCTCGACCGCCAGCAGGCCGAAGAGGGTCGTGAACTTGATGATCGGGTTCATCGCGACCGACGACGTATCCTTGAACGGATCGCCGACGGTGTCGCCGACGACGCTGGCGGCGTGCAGCTCGGTCCCCTTCTCCTTCAGGTCGACCTCGACGAGCTTCTTGGCGTTGTCCCAGGCCCCGCCCGCGTTCGCCATGAAGATCGCCTGGAACAGGCCGAACAGCGCGATCGAGATCAGGTAGCCGATGAAGAAGAACGGCTCCAGGCAGGCGAAGGCCAGCGTGCTGAAGAAGACGGTCAGGAAGATGTTGAACATCCCTTTCTGTGCGTACTGCGTGCAGATCTCGACGACGCGCTTGCTGTCGGTGATCGACGCCTTGGTCGCGCCGCTGTCCAGCTTGATGTTGCGCTTGATGAACTCGACGGCGCGGTAGGCGCCCGTGCTGACCGCCTGGGTGGACGCGCCGGTGAACCAGAAGATCACCGCGCCGCCCATCACCAGGCCCAGCAGGAAGGGCGGGTGCAGCAGCGACAGGTTCTCCTTCGCGGAGGCGTTCGACAGCCCCTGGGTCAGGTTCATGATGATCGAGAAGATCATCGTCGTGGCGCCGACCACCGCCGTCCCGATCAGCACCGGCTTCGCCGTCGCCTTGAAGGTGTTCCCGGCGCCGTCGTTCTCCTCGAGCATGTGCTTGGCGCGCTCGAAGTCGACGTCCCAGCCCTCCGACTTCTTGATCTCGTCCTTGACGCCCGGGATCGTCTCGATCACCGACAGCTCGTAGACCGACTGCGCGTTGTCCGTCACCGGGCCGTAGGAGTCGACCGCGATCGTCACCGGGCCCATGCCGAGGAAGCCGAACGCCACCAGGCCGAACGCGAACACGGCGGGCGCCGCCGGAATGATCTCCTCGAGGCCGGTGGTGCTGACGCCGTAAGCGATGCCCATCAACCCTGCGATCACGATCCCCATCCAGTACGCGCTGAAGTTGCCGGCGGTCAGGCCCGACAGGATGTTCAGCGACGGACCGCCTTCGCGGGAGGCGGTGACGACCTCCTTGACGTGCTTCGACTGGGTCGAGGTGAAGATCTTGACGACCTCCGGGATGATCGCGCCCGCCAGCGTGCCGCAGGTGATGATCAGCGACAGCTTCCACCAGAGCGTGTCGTTGCTGCCGCCGGCGCCCAGCCGCGGCACCAGTAGGTACGAGACGAGGAAGGTCATGCCGACGGAGACGATCGACGTCACCCAGACCAGCTGGGTCAGCGGCGCCTCGAAGTGCATCTTGTCGACGTTGCCGGAGCGCGCCTTCACGATCGCCTCGTTGACCAGGTACGAGACGCCGCTGGCGACGATCATCATGATGCGCATCGCGAAGATCCAGACCAGCAGCTGAACCTGCACCTCCGCGTCAGGGACGCCCAGCAGGATGAAGGTGATGAGCGCGACGCCCGTGACGCCGTAGGTCTCGAAGCCGTCGGCGCTGGGGCCGACCGAGTCGCCCGCGTTGTCGCCCGTGCAGTCGGCGATGACGCCCGGGTTGCGCGCGTCGTCCTCCTTGATGTTGAAGACGATCTTCATCAGGTCCGACCCGATGTCGGCGATCTTGGTGAAGATGCCGCCCGCGATGCGCAGCGCCGAGGCGCCCAGCGA
>DATFXS010000132.1:0-5666 GCA_035315605.1 Polyangia bacterium | reverse complement strand
GGCGTTCGGAAGCGACTTCAACTACGATTTCGGCGTCGGCGTCACCGAGGAGCAGCAGCGGTCGCACGCCGGCGAATACAACTTCACGCCCCAGGACGAGAAGGAGGTGGCGGATTCGGGCGGTGGCCCCGTCGGCTCGGCGATCGCCGCGGGCGTCGGCACCGACTGGCCGACGTTCTTCCGCGAGCGGCCCGGGATGAGCACGTTCGTGCTCGACGGCGGCGCCGTCTATCACACGTATTCGACGTACGCGCGCGGGCTGGACGGCCTGTGGGGGATGTACCAGTGGCTCGACCGCGCGCCGCTGGGCCGCAACGAATCCGGACTGTGGTGGCGCCGTCATGACGAATACGACAAGCGCTGATCGCACGCTCTACGGCGTCGCCGCGCTGCTGTTCGCCGCCAGCGCGGCGGCGACGATCGTCTGGTGCGCGTCGATGTCGGCCATGGCGGAGATGACGATGCCGGGCGGCTGGACGATGTCGATGATGTGGATGCGGATGCCCGATCAGACGTGGCCGGGCGCCGCGGCCTCGTTCATCGGCATGTGGGTGGTGATGATGGTGGCGATGATGCTGCCGTCGCTGATCCCGATGCTGCGGCGGGCCCGCCGGTCGTTTTCCCCGGCGGCCGGGACGCGCCTCGGCTGGCTGACCGCGCTGGTCGGCGTCGGCTACTACTTCGTCTGGACGCTGTTCGGCGTGGCGGCCTTTCCGGTCGGCGTCGCGCTGGCGTGGCTCGAGATGCGGCAGCCCGGGGTGGCACGCGCGGTTCCGATCGCGGTCGGCCTGGTCGTCGTCGCCGCCGGCGCGCTGCAGCTCACCGCGTGGAAGGCGCGCCACCTCAGTTGCTGCAGGGAATCGCGCGCGGGCGGCCTGGCGCTGGCGCCTGACGCCGCGACGGCCTGGCGTCACGGCATCCGACTCGGCCTTCATTGCGCCCAGTGTTGCGCCGGACTGATGGCGATCCTGCTGGTGACCGGGGTGATGGATCTGCGCGCGATGGCGGTCGTCGGCGCCGCGATCACCGTCGAGCGGCTCGCGCCGGTCGGCGTGCGCATCGCCCGCGTCACCGGGGCGGTCGTCATCGTCGTCGGTCTGGTTATCGTGGTGCGCGCGCTTGGCGCTGCCTGACCTGCGTTCCGACCCGCCTCATTCGACGAACGCGAAGGCGGGCGGCGACGCGGCGTGGGTTTCGAGCGGCGCCGTGCGGGTGTCGTGCGCCAGGTCGTACATGACGAGTCGCGTGCCCGACGCCGTCTCTTCCCAGTAGGCGGCGCAGACACCGTCGGTCGAGAGCACGACGGGGGACCAGGCGGGCGCGATCACGGCCGCGACGCCGGTCGACGGTCGCACCAGCTGGACCGAGCTCCCGACCAGCTCGGGCGTCTGCCCCGACGGATTTTCCGGCCATTGCTGCGTCGGCACGAAGAACTGATCCGTTCCCTCCGCCACGACCAGGTACGTGCCCGCGACGTCCTGCACGCTTCCCGTCTCCACCTTGCCAAGCGTCCGACCGACGGGGGTCCAGGTCGACCCGTCGTCCGTGACGAACGCCTCCGCGACGTTGTCGTCGCGCAGCAGCTGGATGAAGGATCCGTCGTGGCCGATCGCGGCGCGGGCGAGCGCGCGCATTCCAGCCGGGAGCGCCCAGACAAAACGGCCGGTCGTGCCCGTGACGAGATCGTACCTGACGACGGACGCGCCATCGTCGATCGCCCGCCAGGAGCCCGACCAGGTCGTGGGCGCGCCGGTCCCAAGATCCAGCTGGCCGGGCAACACGGCCGTCCCATCCGGCCCGGAATGCACGAGAACAGTTGTGCCGTCCGGCGCGCGCCCGACGAAGTCCAGCTGGTCGCCGGCGTCGAACCAGTCGGTGCTGTCAGGCAGCGCGATCGGAGGCGCGGTCGCGGCCACTGGCCGGTCCGGTTGCCACCAGGCGAACAGCCTCTTGCCCGCTTCCACCGTCGACAACACCGCCGGAAGCGCGGGTCCAGGGAACGGCCGCGAGGCGACCACCTCCGCGGGAAGTTTCGTCTCGGTCCCGTCCGGAGCGACCAGGACAGAACCCGTGGCGTCGGAGAGGACGACCCAGCCGGCGGCGCCGACCCGGGCGCCGATGCCGATCGACGCGGAGCTCGCTCGTTGCGAACGCATTTTCTCCCAGAGCACACGGCCCTCGCGGTCGAGCAGCACCAGACGGTCGGTCTCCGGGCAGGTGTAGTTGCCGTCTTGCAGGTGGCACTGATCGTCGGCGGTGCCCCACCAGCTCGCGGTGGCGACGACATTGTCGCCGCGCACGGCGAGACCGGCCGAGAACGAGAGCGCGCCGGCCGGCGCGTACGAATCGAACCGATAGACGCTCCGGCTGGATCCGTCGCTCATCACGAACATCACGTCCGTTCCGAGGGCGGCCACCAGCGCGAGGCGCGCGGGAAGGTCGGGTGCGCACGGCGACAGAGATGGATCGGAAGAGGTCGGCGGCGTCGGCGCAGGGGCGGCGCCGGACGGCAGCGGACGCGCCTCGAGGCAGCCCACGCCGAGCGCGCCCGCGAGGGCCATGATGAACAGGCGCGCGGCCATCTGGGAAAGGGTAGGGGCAGCCGCGCCTGTTCCGGAAGCAACATGATCTAAGCGCCGCCGTAAAGCGCAGCGATACGATCGGCGGCTCGACGCGACCGCCCGGCGAGATGGCTGAAAATGCTCATGTAACGTTTCCAGTGCGAAAGGAGACTTTTCCGGCCTTCAACCGCGATCGCTCCGGCCGCCTGAGGGAATTACGGGGCGCGAGGAAATCGCGGGTCCATGGTTCGCGCCAAACGTCTCGGATGGGGGTGGCCAGTCGCGGGGGTCGGGCTGTGCCTATTCGCGCTGGCGGCCTGTCAGGGACCGGACGAATATTTTCGGAACAACGAGACGGGGGTGGGGCAGGCGGGCAGCGGCGTCCCGGGCGCCGCGGGTAGCAGCGCGCCCGGCGCTGCAGGGACCGGCGGTGCGGCGGGCAGCGTCGCCCCCGGGGCAGGGGGCAGCGTCGCTCCCGGCGCGGCGGGCAGCAGCGCCCCTGGCACGGGGGGAAGCGGCACGCCCGGCGCGGCCGGAACGTCGGCCGGCGGCACGGGCGGCAGCACCGGCGGCACCGGCACACCCGGCGCGGCGGGCGCGACGGGATCGGGAGGGCGAGGGGGCACGATCGGAACGGGCGGCGCGGTCGGGCGCGGCGGAGCCGGCGGCGCGGCGGGGCGCGGGGGAGCGGGCGGCGCGGGGGGGCGCGGGGGAACGACGGGAGCGGGCGGCGCAGGCCGGGGCGGGATGACGGGGACGGGCGGGCGCGCCGGACGAGGCGGCGGGGGCGGCGCCGCGGGGGCGACCGGAAGCGGCGGCACCGGCGCAACGTCGTGCCCGACCGGGGGCATGCTCGACTGCAGCACTGCCGGCGCGCTGAAGTTGCCGGCCGACGGTCAGGTGATCGATTTTTCGACCGGGCAGTGGAACAACACGACCAGCCGCTGGTGCGACACGCACGGTCTCGGCGGCACCCTGTTCTCGTTCGAGGGCACGTCGTCGACGGCAGCGGCGGCGGTCGATACGATGGCGCAGAACCTCAAGCTGAACTTCATGGTCGGCGCGGGGCAGTACGCCGGCGGGGGAATCGATTTCGACGAATGCGTCAACGCGAGCAGCTTCAACTCGATCCAGTTCACCGCGTCGGTGACGGCCGGCAGCCTCACCAACTGCGCCTGGCAGGTGCAGCTGCAGACCCAGGACGAGCGGCCGAGCACGGCGACGAACCCGTCGGGCGGCACGTGCAACGCGACGACGGCGACCTGCTCCCGTTATCCGGCCGCCACGCTCGCCGCCGCGACCGCCACGGCGACCACCTACACGACCCGGTTCACGGCCTTCAATAATCCGGCGAACTCCGCGGTGTCGACGCCGACGCAGATCGTGGGGCTGCAGTGGCAGGTCAATTCGGGCAACAACGGCTCGGGCACCTGCACCGTCGAGCTGCGCATCGACGGCGTCAAATTCGTCACCCAGTAGATTCTCGTCGAGTTACGCTAATCGACGGGATGACGTCCTCCGCGGGCAGTTCCCTTTCGCTGATCAAGGCGGTGCTCGACCTGGTCGCCGACCGGCGCACCGGCGTCCTCGACGTCCGGTCGGACGACCTCCGCACGCAGATCTACTTCGACGACGGCAAACCGCTGTTCGCGGAAGACGACGCGCCCGGCGAGACCTTCGGCCGCCTCCTGATGCGGCAGGGCGTGATCACCAATGACCAGTTCGTGAAGGTGATCGACGAGATGACCCGCGCGGCGGCGGGGAACAACCAGCTGCGCTTCGGCGAGGTCGGGGTGGCGCTCGGCGTGCTGACGAACGAGCAGGTCGAGCGGGGGCTGGCCGAACAGGTTTGCGGCATCATCACGCGGTCGCTCCAGCGGACCGAGTCGACGTGGACGTTCGAGCTCCCTCCCACCGCGGGCAAGCCGCCGCGCGCGTTTTCTCTGGAGATCAACCCGGCCATTCTCGCGGCGCTTCAACAGTCGACGGACAGCGCGCGCGTCGCCGACGTGGTCGCCGCCCGGCCGGACGAGCTGGTGGTGGTGACGGGCCCGCGGCCCGCGCCCGCCGCGGAGGTCCGGGAGGGCGGGGCAGGGGGCGCGGCCGCCGAGACGCACGCGGCGCGAATCACGGCCGAACAGGCGTTCCAGAAGGGTCTGGCGCTGCTGCGCGACACGAAGACGGCGTCGGCGGCGCTGGAGCTGCGTCGCGCCTCCGATCTGCAGCCGGAATCGCTGGAATACCTTCTGTACGCGACCTGGGCGAAGGCGCGCAGCTATCGGGAGATACCGAGCGAGGACGATCAGAAGACGCTGCTCGAGATCGCGCAGCGGGCGAAGCACCGCGATCCGATGTTCGCGTTCGCCTCGTACGTCATCGGGCAGCTTTCGATGTGGGCGGGCGACGAAGCGACCGCCAAGAAATTCTTCTACGAGGCGCTGCGGCTGGACCCCGCGTCGGAGGCCGGGAAGCAGGTGCGGATCCTCGCGCGACGTCGCGTGGGAGCCGCCGCGCCGGCGGTCGACCCAGCGAGCGGCCCGGCGAAGCAGGACGCGTCCCCGAAGGCAGCAGCCGCCGCCCCCGCCGAGCAACCTCCTGCCCGGACGGGCAAGCCGCCGGCGCCGGCGGCCGCTGCTCCGCCGAAGGCGCCGGCGCACGCCGACGACGGCGCGGGCACGCCGTGGCCGGCGCGCATCGTGCTGGCCGCGGCGCTCGTGGCGACCGCGTTCGCGATCGGGGTCATCGTGCGAAGATCGGCCCCGCGGGCGGAGGTGACCCCGGCCGCATCGTCGCCGCCCGCACCCTCGGTCGACGCGGCGCTGTCCGCCGACTCGGAGAGCAAGGAGGCGCTCGCGCCGGCCGGCAAGCCGCCCGAAACGGCGACCGACAAGGCGCGGGATGACGACCAGATGGGGACGGTGGTGCTGCCTGCGCGCGCCGCCGGGCACCGGATCTTCGTGGACGGCCGCCGCGCCAAGATGGACGTCGACGAAACGTCCGAAAGGTCGGATGGCATCGCACCTCTCCGTCTGCGCTGTGGCCCGCACACCATCCAGATCAGAAGCAACAAAACTCAAAAAGCGATCGATATCCCCTACAACGAAC
>DATFXS010000131.1:0-4659 GCA_035315605.1 Polyangia bacterium | reverse complement strand
GGGCCCGCCGATCGCGCCCTGGGGCCGTCGTCTGAACACCCAAACGCCATCACCGTTCCCCAGGGGTCGACGAGCGTGTGAGCTGAGATGTCGCCATTTTCGATCAGCTCGAGGTTGCCCGTCGGGCAGCGCTGGTTTTCGATCTCGAATTGCCAGAGCACAGACACGATCTCGCGGGCTTTCTGACGCGCGATCCGCTGCTTGGAGCATTTGATCGTGCAGAAGTCGTCCAGCAGGAACAACCCTGCTGCGGCGCAGGACCAGGTCAGCGCGATGCCGATGAGGATGGCGCAGAATCGTCGGATCATCACCGGTTCTCCCGCACGATCGGGTCGCTGGTGATGTCGTCGATCGTGTCGAAGATGTGATCGCGGCCTGCCGATCTCACCTGCCAGTCGTCGGTGGAGCACGAGTACGTGAGACGCGTCCCCCAGCTGTCCTCGAGGCTGTGGCTGGGGACGTAGTTGCCTGCGACCAGTTCGTCGAGCGTCGCCGGGCAGCGTTTCTCTCTCCCCAGGTAGGTCGAGATCGCGTCGTCGACCTCCTTCACGCGCTGTCGCGAGATCTTCTTGCGCGCGGCTTCGCGACAATTCGCGGTCGTCACGAGGTACCCGAGCATCAACCATCCGCAGACCAGGCCCGTGACCCAGAGGGCGGTCGGAATTCTCGTCGGCACGGCCGGCGCTTGTGCAAGCGGCGAACCAGCCCAGAGCACGCGGAGCGACGAGGCGACTGACGCCTCATGCGCGACACGCGGACACAGACGCGACGCGCGCGCTGACGTTTTGGCGGACCGCCGATCAGGCGTCGCCCGGCGAGGTGTCCGGCTCGTCGCCGAACACCTCGGCCTCGAAGACGCGGATCTCGGTCGCGTCGTCGTGCCAGGCGTCGGCGGGCAGCCCGGCCTTGCGGCAGGTGGCGGCCAGGAACTTCTCGCGGTCGAAGCCGTGCTCGACGGCGACCTGGGGCAGCAGCAGGCCGCGCGCGCCGTCGCGCCGGATGTCCAGGCCATGGCGGCCGATCTCGATCTCCTCGGGCCGATGGATGACCACGTCGGGCGACAGCACGGAGATCTCCACGGTCATCCCGGGCAGATCGCCTGCCGCGATGGGCGGGAAGCGGGGATCGCGCGTGGCGGCCGCGGAGGCCATCTCGCCGACCACCCGCCAGAGCGAGCGCCGCCGCTCTGAGGTTCCGATGCAGCCGCGCAGCGCGCCGTCGACGTGCAAGGTGACGAACGCGGCGCCGGGCGATGCGAGCGCCGGCGCGTCCGGCTCCTCCGCGACGCCCCGCGCCTCCCGGCCGCCGCCGATCCGTGTCGTCACGGCGGCGCGCGCGTGCTCGATCAGCCGCTGGCGATCGACCGCCGACAGCAGCGCTCCTGGCGATTCCCCCGGCACCGCTCGAAGCTAGCGGGGGCGCTCCTCGAACGCCAGCAACTTCGCGCGCAGCCCCTCCAGCAGCGCCGCGTCGGCGGGGGCGTCGGCCAGGTTCTTTTTCTCACCCGGGTCGGCGCGCATGTCGTAAAGCTCCCAGCGACGGTCGCTGATGCGGTGAATCAGCTTGTGGCCGTCGTCGAGCATCATCGTCGCGTGGTGGGGCCACGCGGTCGCGGGCAGAAGCTCGGCGAAGATCGGATGCGGCGGGGCGGCGTGGGCCGCCTTCCCGTGCAGGATGATCGGAAGCAGGCTGCGCCCGCGCATCGCCGCCGGGATCGGCGCGCCGACCAGATCGATCAGCGTCGGCGCGACGTCGACCAGCGCGACCGGCTCGTCGGACACCTGGGGCGCGTGGCCCGGGACGACGAAGATCAGCGGCACGCGCAGCTGCTCGTCGAACAGATCCTGGCCATGGAAGTAGACCTTGTGCTCGCCCCACGCCTCGCCGTGGTCGGCCATCACGACGATGGCGGTGTTGTCGGCGAGGCCGAGCTGCTTGACCGCGTCGATCAGCTTGCCGACCCACGAGTCGCAGAACGCGATCTCGTAGTCGTACTTCTCCATCAGCCCCGGCACCCCCGACAGCGAGGTCGGGAACTCCTTGTGCGGCATGTACGACGAATGCGGCTCGAACAGGTGGGTCCAGAGCACGAAGTGCTCCTTCTTGGCGGCCGCCTGGCGCAGCCGTTCGATCACGCGCGGCACGATGCGAGGCGACGCGATGTCCTTGTTCGATTCGGCGATGGTTCCGGCGCCGTCGTCCGACCATTCGACGAAGCCCCGGCTGATGCCGCGGTCGGCGGTGAAATAGAAGTGCGAGAAGATGCCGATCGGCTCGAGGCCCGCGGCCGCCAGCGTCTCGAAGAAGGTGTGGTTGCTGGGCAGCAGGTTCGGATAGTTGGTGCCCGGTTTGTCCCACGCGATGTCGGACGGATAGCGGCCGGTCAGGATGACGGGGAACGACTTGGGCGTGTTCGGGGCCTGCGCCCACGCGCGCTTGAAGTAGGTGCCCTTGCGCGCGAGCGCGTCCAGCGTCGGCGTCAGCGAATGCCCGGCCGGGCGGCCGTAGCCGGCCACGCCCAGGCGGTCGCCGCGCAGCGCATCGATCGTGATGATCAGCAGGTTCCCCTTGAAGGCGTCCGCGCGCGGCGCGATCGCCTTGATGGGCGCCTCGGTCGCCGCCGCGGCGGCCGCCGGGGCCGACGACGGCTTGGCGTCGCCTCCCTCGCAGTTCTGGTCGATGCCGTCGCCGGGGATGTCGTCGGCGCCCGGGTAGACGTCGGCGCGCGTGTCGTCGCAATCGCCCCCGCCGAAGCGCGCGGAGAAGCCGTCGCCGTCGTGGTCGGTCGCGCGGCGCGCGGCGCCGAGCAGCAGCCGCAGACCCCACGAATCCTCGGCGGCCGCGGCGAAACCGGGCGAGCCCTCCGGCAAGCGCGCGCCGACGATCAGGCAGGTGAATGTCACGATCGCGATCGCAAACGACAGCACGGATCCGAGCCGCGCCGGCAGGCGCTGGCGTACCGCGCGTCCCGTGGCCGACCCGAACCAGAAGACGCCGTGGGCGACGCCGAGAACCAGCGCCACCGCGAGCGCATACAGCGGGCCGAGGTCGAGCACGCGCCAGTCCGCGCGCGACAACGCCGCGACGAACGCCAGCACGGCGCCGAACCCGAGCGTGATCAGCAGGACGCCGGTCGCGCCGAGGGCGCGCGGGCGGGGGAGGGCCCGCGCGATCCAGCGCAGCGCCGGCAGCGCCGCGATGGCGGCCAGCGCGCCCGGGAGCGCCCCGATCGCGACCATGCCGCCGGCGGCGATCGTCGCCAGCTTCTGGCTCTGCATCTTTCCGACCAGCGCGCGCTGCCCGATCGCCGCGAACGCCGCCACGACCAGCGTCGCGACCACGGCGGCCAGGATGCCGGCCGCGACGGCGTGGTCCCGGTTGGGCTCGTCGCGCAGCTTGCCCCATCCGGGCGGCCGGGCGGCATCGAACGCCGCCGCCAGCAGCGCGCCCCCGAACGCGGCCGCCAGCGCGACCGCGCCGTACAGCCCGAACGCGAGCACGAACGCCTGTCCGGTGGCGCCGCCCCGGGCCGACAGCAGCCCATCCACGATGCCCGCGCCGACGAAGCCCGCCAGCGCCGATGCGGCGACGGGGCGCTTGAGGGTCGGCCACTGCATCCGTACGCGGTTAGCACGTGACGCCGCCCGTGACAATTATTGCCGGCGTCCGGCGCCCCCGACTTGACAGCCCCGACGCGACCAAGTATTGCGGGCCGATGGGAAGACGAGACAATCGGCGCTCGATTAAGATGCGCCGTCGGATCCGACAGCGAAAGCTCAAGGCGCGAACGGCCAAGAAGCGCGGCGCCGCGCGTGACAAGGCCGCCGCCGCGGGAACGGCGAAGCCGGCGAAGAAGAAGGCCGCGGCCGCGAAGAAGTAGGCCCGTGCAGGCCGGCGCGGGCTGGGCAGGCTGATGCCGGAACAGGGCGGGGCGACCACGGCGCTGATGCGCCAGTACCTCGACGTCAAGGCGAGGTACCCGGATGCGATCGTCTTCTTCCGCCTGGGCGACTTCTACGAGATGTTCCACGAGGACGCGGTCTACGCCGCGCGCGTCCTCGATCTGACGCTGACCACGCGGGACAAGGGGAAAGAGGACCCGGTTCCGATGTGCGGCATCCCGCACCACGCGGTGCGGCCGTACCTGGTGAAGCTGACCGAGCTCGGCCATCGGGTCGCGCTCTGCGAGCAGCTCGAGGATCCGCGCGCCGTGCGCGGCATCGTCAAGCGTGGCGTCGTTCGCGTCGTCACGCCGGGCGTGATGCTCGACGAGGAGTCGCTGGATCCGCGCGCGCCCAGCTACGTCGCGGCGGTGGTCGGCGACGCGCGCGGCGGCTACGGCCTCGCGTTCCTGGACGTGTCGACGGGCGACTTCCGCGCGACCGAGGCCGCGACCGGCGAGGCGCTGGTCGAGGAGATCGGCCGCGTCGCCCCGCGCGAGCTGGTGGTCGGGCGCGACGACGAAGGCAAGGCGCTGGTCGAGCTGGTGCGGGCGGCGCACGCGGCGGTGCCGCGCGCGAACGTCGCGCCGGGCGACGACGCGGCCGAGCTGGCACGCGCGTTCGGCAAGCCGGTCGCGGCCGGCCTGATCGAGCGCACGCCGCGCGCAGCGGCGGCCGCGGCGGCGGTCCTGCGCTACGCGAGCGCCACGCAGCCGGG
>DATFXS010000130.1:0-4069 GCA_035315605.1 Polyangia bacterium | reverse complement strand
CGGGGGACACCTGTCCGACCGGCAACTACTGCACGGCGAACACCTCCTCGGTGTTGGTCTGCATGGCGAAGGGCGGCAGCGGCGACACCTGCGACCCGACGACGAAGCCCTGCCTCGAGAACCTGCGCTGCGCAGCCGGTTCTTGCACGGACCGGGTGGCGCTCGCGGGCAGCTGCACCTCGAATGACGATTGCGTGTCGACGGCGCCTTACTGCGACCCGTACGCCGGCAACAAGTGCGATCAGGGCCTGTCGTTCGCGTCGGGCTCGGCGTCGTGCGCCGACTACGGCGGCAGCGGCAGCCCCGCGGGCGCCGGCGGCGCGGGCGGCAGCGGCGGGTCGGGCCGCGGGGGCGGCGGCGGACTGGGCGGACTGGGCGGCCTGGGTGGGCTGGGCGGAGTCAACCTGGATGCGGGGAACGACTAGAACGCGCGCGCTCGCGCATCGAAGGTGAACGGCCTCCGTGCCGACTGAAGAACCTGCCCCCAAGACCGAACCCGGACCCGCGCCCAACCCTTTTGGGCGCGTGCTCGACGAGCTCGCCCGCGTGCCGACCTGGGCGTGGGTGCTCGCGTTCGCGGTGCTGCTGTGCGTGGCGGGTCTGTCGCGCTTCGGTTTCTGGGATCCGTGGGAGCTGAAGATCGCCGAGCAGGCGCGCGACGTGGCGCGCTCGGGTCATTTCTTCGACGCGACGGCGGGCGGCAAGTACCCGGGCGGCCACGCGCTGGCGATCCTGCTGTCGGCGCTGGGGATCAGGATCTTCGGCGCCAGCGAGCTGGGCGCGCGGCTGCCGATCGCGCTGTCCGCGGTGGGCGCGCTGATGGCCGTCTACTGGGCGGGCCGCAGCCTCTTGCGCCCGCGCGGCGCGCTGCTGGCGACGCTGGCGCTCGGGACGATGCCGCTATTCGTGCTGGAGGCGCGCCAGCTGACGTCGGACGCGCCGCTGATCGCGTTGCTGGCGCTGGCGCTGGGCGGATTCGGGCGCTTCGCCTGGCCGCCCGACGGGCGGCGGCGCGAGCTCGATCTGATGATCGGCATCCTGGCCGTTCTCTTCGGCGTTTACGCGGGCGGCGCGCTGCTCGGGTTCGTGCTGCCGGTGTTCGCGATCGTGGCGTCGCTCATCATCGGTTACGGTTTGAAACCGAACCCGCCGGGATCGGCGATCGCCGACGGGACCGGCCCGCTCAGCGCGCCCGGCGTCGGCCGCGACGTGACGGCCGATCGCACGCTGGGGGCCAGCGCGCTCCACCCGAATAACGGTTCGTTCTGGGCGTTCATGGTGCTCGCCCTGACCGGCGTCGCGCTTCTGATCATCGCGATGACCAGCCTGGTCGCCGGCAAGTACAGCTGGCTGCTGGGCGGCGTGCCGCGCGCCGGCGCGCCGACGAAGACCTTCGAGGCCTTGATCCGCGAGCTGGGATTCGGCCTTTTCCCGTGGAGCGCCGTCGCGATCTTCGCCCTCTCCCGCCCGCTCATCCGCCTGGACGGCGACGGCGGCGCAGAAGGCGCCGCGGCCGGTGGCGCCGCGACGACGAACAGCCGCCTCGCCTTCGTCAGCCTGTACCTGCTGATCTTCGCCGGCCTCGGCTTCGCCGTGTCCGGATACCTGAACGTGGTGCAAAACGACGTCCGGTACGTCGCGCTGCCGCCCATCGCGCTGGCGCTGGGCGCGTTCCTCGACGAAGCGCTGGAGGGAAACAGCGCCGAGCCGGTGGCCGGCCTGCTGATGGCGATCGGAACCATGATCATCGCGCGCGACTTCTTCCTCGCGCCCGAGGAGCTGGCGTCGGTCCACGTCAACGACAAGGTCCGCTGGCCGTCGCAGATCCAGCTCGGGTCGCTGACGTTGTGGGTCGGCCTGATCTCGGCGGCCGGCGTGGCGGCCGGGCTGGCGGCGCGCCCGCGCGCGCTGGGCAAGGCGCCGGCGCCCGAAGCGGGGTCGCGCGGTCCGTTCCGAAAGGCAATCGACGATACCTACCTGGCGGGCGGCCGCTTCGGCCTGCAGGTCTCGGTGGCGTGCGCGGTGGTGTTCGCGTTCTACCTGTCCCAGAGCCTGGTCCCGAAGCTGTCCACGCACCTTTCGTTCAAACCGGTGCTCGAGTCGTACGCCAAGTTCGCGCACGAGGGCGAGAAGATCGGCAAGTACCGGATCGAGGGGCACGGTTCCAGCTTCTACAGCAAGCAGACGATGGTCGAGCTGCCGTCGCAGGAGCGGGTGGTCGCCTTCCTGCGCGATCCCGAGCGGGTGTTCGCGATGGTGCCGACCGACGAGCTGGCGGCGCTGGACGCCGCCTTCAAGCAGGCCCAGGTCCCCTACTTCGTGGTCGACGCGTCGTCGTCGAAGTTCCTGCTGATCACCAACCGGCTCGCCGCCGGCCAGCGCGACGACAACCCGCTGGCCGCCAACGTCTGGACGTCGCCGCCCGGCGATCCGACCGCGAAGCCGCCCTGGACCTGGCGGGTGCCGCTGTCGGCGACGTTCGGCGACGCCATCGAGCTCTTGGGGACCGACTTTCCGCAGACCGTGCGCCGGCCGGGCAAGATCCCGATCGACCTCTATTTCCGGGTCAAGGCGAAGGTGCCCGGCAGCTACAAGATCTTCCTGCACTTCGACGGCCCCGCCGCGCCGCGCGTCATCGGCGACCACGATCCGGTCAACCACGCCTTCGGCACCAACTACTGGCTGCCCGGCGAGTACATCCGCGACCGCTTCGAGACGGACGTGCCGCTCATGACCACCCCCGCCGGGACGTACACGGTCTATATGGGGTTCTGGCCGGGGGGTGAGGGCAAGCGCCTGAAGGTCACCCAGGGCAGTCAGGACGGGGCGGATCGCGTTCGCCTCGGCACAATCGAGATCAAGTAGACTGGCAGCCAAGGGCACTAACGGGCAAGGCGGCAAGACGGCAAGACGGCAAGACGGCAAGACGGATGGTTCTGTGAGTCGAAGAGGCAAAGACAGGCGGCGCCGGGACGTGACGGTCCCGGCCGACCGGCGGCGCACGGGCGCCGACCGCCGCGTGCACACGCGCGTCACCGTCGACCTCGAGGTCGACTACAAGAGCGCGGACAACTTCCTGTTCGCGTACATCACCGACATCAGCGCGATGGGGATCTTCATCCGCACCAACGTCCCCGAGCCCCCGGGCACCCGCCTGAACCTGCGCTTCACGCCGCCCGGCGGCCCGCAGTTGAACCTGGAGGGGCGCGTGATGTGGGTGAACCCGTACCGCCCCGGCAGCTACGACAACATCAACCCCGGTATGGGCGTGCAGTTCATCGAGCTGTCCGCGCAGCAGCGCGAGCAGATCGTGAACCTGGTGCGAACGTTCGCGTACCTGTCCGACGACGAAGAGCCGAAGGGCAACAGCTAGCCGCTGGCGCTATTCCAGCGCCGCCAGCAGATCGGCGAAGTAGCTGGGCAGGCTGTCCCAGGGGTTGGGCAGGCTGTCGTTCTGCAGGTAGATGTACTCGACGTACTGGCGCGCGTTGTGGACGAAGGTCGCGTCCATCGACACGGCGTAGGGAATGACGCCGAAGTTGGACGGCGCGTAGCTGGAGTGCCATCCGCCCATCTGGCCCGTCGACGGCAGCCCGGCGCTCTCGTAGATCAGCATCGCGTCGAACGTGCCGATGTAGCTCGGGTCGGTGTCGGTTCCCGGGTTGCCGACGGTGAACGACAGCCCCTGGGCCTTCGCGTACTGCGACAGCGTGCGATAGTGCGCGACGTCGGCGGCGCGGTTGGATTGCTCGTCGAAGAAGATCCCGGAGAGCTGGCCGGGATAGAACGACTTCCAGCGATCGATGTCGGCTTCGACCACCGCGGCGGTCTTGCTCGCGTAGCCGGTGGCGACGTAGCCGATCACCTTGATGCCGGCGGCGGTCAGGCGAGCGATCCCGCTCGTATAGCCGCTGCTGGCCGCGCTGCCGGGACCGTCAGCCGGGTTCACGATGGCGATCACGTTGACCTTCGGGTGGGCCATCTTCGCGGCGACGATCGCGTTCCACGACGAATCGCTGGGGTCGGTGTAAAGCGGCACGATCGTGGCTGCCGCGGTGCTCGCCGGCGG
>DATFXS010000129.1:0-2936 GCA_035315605.1 Polyangia bacterium | reverse complement strand
CTTCGCCTCGATCTCCGCGGTCGTGCGGGCCGGGTTCGGCATCGCCATCGAGACCGTCGCCGGCGCGCAGCCGATCGCACCGGCGGCCGCTCCCAGCAGCAAGGCCAGCGTCGGACGCATCACTGGACCAAAATGTCGTCGCGGCGGTTCCTCGAGTGGGCGCTCTCGTCGTGGCCCGGGTCTTTCGGTCGCTGCGACCCGTAAGTCACGGTCGCGATCCTGTTCGCCGGGATGCCGAGGTGGACCAGGTACTCCTTGGCCGCTCGCGCCCGATGATCGCCGAGCGCCAGGTTGTACTCGACCGTTCCGGTCTCGTCGCAGTTGCCCTCGATGCGCAACGACTTCGGCCGGCGCTGCACGGAGTCGGCGACGCGCTGGAGCACCGGATGCGCTTCGTTGCGCAGCACGGCGGAATCGAAGTCGAAGTAGATGGCGTCGTCCGCCTTGGCCTGGGGGGCCTCCTCGGCCACCGGCGCCTGCGGTTTCGCGGCGGGAGGCGGGGCGGTCCGCGGTGCGGCGGCCACCACCTTCGGCGTCTGCTTCAGCTCTTCGTTGTGCGAGCACGCTGCTGACGCCATCAGCGCGGCGGCAACCCAGGGGACCGATCGAGGAAGGGACATGACGGGCTCCTTTCTGCTCGCGGTGACGAAGCAACCCCGGTGCCGCTCATCCGCCCAGATTCGGCGCGGCCGTTGGCGCCTTGCAGGCGACGGAGGCGTCATCGGATCGAACAGTTACCGCCCGCGCCGTGAAATTCTTTGTCGCCGGGGCGGCGCGGTCTTCTTCTCCACCCTCGATCCGGGCGGCACCCGGTTTGCTGTGACGCGACGATATGCGTGTTCTGGAGGCGCGGTTTCGTGCCGAGACGCAGGCGCCGTTCCTGATCGTGGGCCATCTCGTCTGGCTCGGCGCGCCCGATCGCGAGCCGTCGATCGTCCAGCCCGCCCCTTCCCTGATGAACATGGAGAGCCCCGCCACATTTCTGTCCAAGCTCGGCTACCTGGTGTCGTCGACGGCGCCCGACTGCTTCGAGCGGCTCAAGCGCCTCCAGAGCCGCTTCTGGTCATTCGTCGAGGTCGCGCCCTCGATGGTCGCCGTCAGTAGTCCAGAGTGAACTGGTTGTCCGGCTCGGTCTTGAAGCGGTCGGCGTAAGGCGAATAGGTCCGGACGGCGACCTTCCGCTGGTCGGGGAAGAAGCGCATCAGGCGGAGGAAGCCCTCGCCCCCGAGCGCCCCGGTCTGATAATTCGCCAGCAACTGGTGAACGGTGGTGCCGTCGGGCCGCGCGCTGGTCAGGCGGCCAACGCCATCCGCGAGATCGTGCCCGCAAACGACGAACAGGATGTTGTCGTTGACCGAGACGAGCTTTCGCCAGATCTCCTCGCCGTCGTTGACCTGGCCGGCCGTGTCTTCGGGAAAATAGCCGTGCGGATTCCACAGCTGGTCGGGACGGGCGACGTGGTCGTAGCGGGTGTCGTCGGAATAGAGGTACGCGTGGGTGACCAGGATGGTGGGGGTCTCCCGGTACCGCCTGGCGATCTGGTCCGCCCAGGCGAGGACGGTGTCGCGCGGCCCGAACTCGAGCGACAGGATCAGCCAGGGGCCGGCCGGCGTGTCGACGAGCTCGAAGCTGTTTTCGATGTGTCCGGGTGCGAACGTCCCCTTGAACCAGGAGGTCGCTGCGAACCGCGCCACCGGGAAGTAGGCGTTGATCGAGGTCTCGCGGCTGATCACCGATCCCTGCCGCCGGTAGTCGTGGTTCCCGGCGCTCAGCACGTAAGGGACCACGCCGTCCAGCTCGTGGAGGCTCCGGGCCGCCGATTCCCACTGCCGGGTCTCGTCGGCGTCGACGATATCGCCCTCGTGGACGACGAACGCGATCCGGTCCGACTTTCGGCGGCGGACGATCCATTGCGCCTGCGCTTCGAGGATCTCGGGATGCGCGGACGCGTAGTACTGGGTGTCGGGCAACACGACGACCGTGAAGGAGGCCTCGTCCTCCGCCGCCATCGCCCGTCCGGAGGAGAGGCCGCAGCCACTGGCGACCGCCGCCAGGATCGGCGACAAAAAAATTAACGCTGCCCGCCGGCGCGTTGAAAAATTGGACGCCGCCGCCCAGGGCCGCGCGGGCCTGGTCGACGCCGTCTGTCGATCGCGCGTCATGATCTTGCAGGCGCGGGGACGGCAGCAATGCGCGCGCCAAGAGGCCGATGCGTCGCTGCCTGTCGGTCCGTCCGCGACAGCACGTGAAATGCAACGCGGGAACCGTATGAACACGGTGTCGATGACGGTGATCACTCTGGCTTCGCTGGTGACGGGTCCGGCGCTCGCCGCAGCGCCCGCGCCGGCCGGGCCCTTCTGCTCCGGCGCCTACGCGGACGAGCTGACCACCCTGTCGAACGACGCCCGCGCGTTCGACCTCAGCCCCGAAGGCGTCTTCTCTTACTGCACGCGCAACACCGCCACCTACGAGTGCCTGTCCTACGGGCTGGACGGAGCCGTGCGACGCGAGCGCCGGAAGGCGGTCTTGCACGGAACGGCCTTCGCTTACAAGAAGCAGGGCACGGACACCTTCCTGCTGACGAACGATCACGTCGCGGCCTGGCCGGCCGTGACCGATCCGCAGCACGCCGTCGACGGCATCCCGGCCGGCTGCAAGAAGGTGTCGGAGTCGCTCGCGCTGGTGGACGACGAGCACGACAGCTACGCGCGCGACGACGTGCAGGTCACCCGCGTCGTCACCGATCCGCAGCTGGACGTCGCCATCCTGAAGACGCAGGCGACCCTTCACGTCATGCCGTGGAAGGTCGGTCGCAGCGCGGCCCTGCGCGAACGCAACGTCGTCGAGGTGCGCGGCTTCCCGCTGGGCGCGTTCCGCGCCACCAACGTCGGCAAGGTGATCTCCGCCATCGACCACGACGACTACGGCGACTGGGA
>DATFXS010000128.1:0-6977 GCA_035315605.1 Polyangia bacterium | reverse complement strand
CGCCGGCGCCGGCCAGGAGGCGCGGCCCGCTGTGGAGCCCGGTGCAGCCCCCGGCCGCCAGCGCCGCCGCGACCGCCACCGCGACCGCGGCCCGCAACGGCGATCGTGATCGCGAAACTGTACGCGGTGCTGGATCTTCCATATCCTCGACCGACCCGAGGCTATGCTGTCGCCGTTGCGATTTCCACTGATGATGCTGGCGTCGATCGCCGCGATCGCGGCGCTGGGCGGCAGCGCGCGCGCCGACGAGAATCTTCTGCGTGGGCCCCACCCGTTCCGCAGGGACAACCAGATCTCGGCGCACGTGCTGGTGGCTGACGGATACAGCAATTCGATGAGCGGCACCAAGCTGGCGTTCGACTACAACTACAAGCTGACGGGCGGCTGGAACCCGCTCTGGCTGGACCTGGGCCTCAACGCCGAGCACGGCCCCTGCAACCAGGCCCAGGGATCGGCGGCGTGCGGCCAGGACACGGGCGACGTGTTCGAGACCGTGGCGGGCGTGCGCTGGGCGTTCGCGACGCCGCTGCCGCTGGTGCCCTTCCTCGGCGCATCGGGCGGGCTGGTCTTCGCGTTTCCGAACGGCGCGTCGGCCGCGTCCGGCGTGATGCTCCGGGCGGTGGGCGGCGCCAACTACTTCTTCTTCGACTGGCTTGGGCTGGGCGGCCAGGTCGGCTACTCGCTGGGCAGCCTCGACTACGACAGCACCTTCAAGGGCAGCCACACCTACGCCGTGCTGGACCTCGGCGGCGGCCTCATCTTCCAGTTCTGAATCGCTACGCGGTCAGCGCTTCGATGTCGGCGACCGACTTCGGCGTCGAGATGGTCAGGTTGTCGTAGCCGTCCGCGGTCACCAGGATGTCGTCCTCGATCCGCACGCCGAGGCCGCGGTATTCGGGCGGCACCTTGGCGTCGGCCGCGACGTAAAGGCCCGGCTCGATGGTCAGCACCATCCCCGGTTGCAGCGGCCGCGACACGCCGCCTTCCGAGTAGAAGCCGACGTCATGCACGTCCATGCCCAGCCAGTGGCTGGTCCGGTGCATGTAGAACTGCTTGTGCGCGCCCGCCTCGATCAGCGCGGGCACCTCGCCGGCCAGCAGGCCCAGCGCCACCATGTGGTGGGTCAGCGACTCGACGACCTGGTTGTGGATCGCGTCCAGCGTCGCGCCCGGTTTCACCGCTTCGATGGCGGCGATCTGCGTCTCCAGCACCGCCTCGTAAAGGCGCCGCTGCGCCGGCGAGAAGCGCGCGCCGATCGGTGACGTGCGCGTCACGTCGGCCGTGTAGCCGTCGATCTCGCAGCCGGCGTCGACCAGCAGCAGCTGCCCGCGCACCAGCGGGGCGCGGTTCTCGACATAGTGGAGGATCGTCGCGTTGTCGCCGCTGCCGACGATGGTCGGATACCCGGGACCGGTGCCGCCGTTCTTGCGGAACGTGTAGTCGACCAGCGCCTCGATCTCGTGCTCGTTGGCGGCGCCCTTCGCGGCCAGCATCGCGGCGATGTGCGCCTCGGCGGTGATCTCGGCGGCGCGCCGCTGGATCGCGATCTCCTGCGGCGACTTGATGAGACGCATCTCGTGCAGCGTCAGCCGCGCGTCGACCAGGCGGACCGGGGCGCGCGTCCCCTTGCGCTCGCCGGCGCGCAGCCGGCCGAGCAGCCGCGCCACCGCCGCGTCCAGCGCCGGCTCGCGGCCGAACGGATAGTGGATCTCCTGCACGCCGGACAGCAGCTCCGCCAGCTTTTCATCCAGCTCGGCCGCCACGAACGCGGCGTCCGCGCCGAAATCGCGCACCGCCCCCTCGACCCCGGCGCGCCGGCCCGTCCACGTCTCCTCGGCCGGATCGCGCGGGCGCACGAACATCGCGAAGCGCACCTTCTCGTGTCCCGGACGCACCACAACCACCGCCCCCGGCTCCTCGAATCCCGTCAGATAGAGGATGTCGCTGTCCTGCCGGAACTTGAAGTGCGTGTCGCCGTTGCGGAGGTGCTCGGGCGGCGACGCCAGCACCAGGGCCGCGTCCGGCCCGAGCCGGCGCATCAGATCGGCGCGCCGGTCGGCGTACGGGGTGGGCAACCCCGTCGCGGGCACGGAAGAGACGGGCGCGACGGCCATGACGCCAATTCTAACGTACTGTACGCGGCGATGAGCGATCTCGAGACCGCCGTGGTGAACGCGCGCGGCGCCGCCCGCATCGCGGGCGGCCACCCCTGGGTTTTCAGGACCGACGTCGTGCGCGGCCCCAAGCACGACGCCGCGGACGGCGGGCCGTCGCTGGTGCGCGTCGACGACGGGCGGGGCCGGGCCCTCGGCGTCGCGACCTGGGCCACGCGCCCGCGGCTGGCGCTGCGCATGGTCGCGCCGGCCGGGCAACCGGAGCCGACGGACCTCCTGGCGATCGTCGCCGAACGGCTGGGCGCGGCGCTGGCGCGGCGGACGGCCCTGTACCTCGACCGCGACGCCTACCGCGTCGTCCATGCCGAAAGCGACTTCCTGCCCGGGCTGGTCGTCGATCGCTACGCCGATGCGGCCGTGATCCAGACGACCTCGGTGGCGATGAGCGCCGCCCGCGAGGCGATCGCGGCGATCGTACGCAAGCGCCTCGGCGCGCGGGTCGTCGTCTGCCGCGACGACGGCTCGGCGCGCGACTTCGAGGAGCTGCCGCGCTTCGCGGGCGTCGTCGCGGGCGAGGGCGACACCCGCGTCGTGTATCGACTGGGGCGGAACCGCCTGGAGGCCGACCTTCTGCAAGGGGGCAAGACGGGCGGCTTCCTCGACCAGGCCGACAACCACGCCGCCGTCGCGGCGCTGGCGCCCGCGGGGGGACGCGCGCTCGACGCCTTCACGCATCACGGCGGATTCGCGCTGGCGCTGGCGCGCCGCTGCGGCGACGTGCTGGCGATCGACGACGACGCGGAAGCGGTCGAAGCCGCGACCGCGAACGCGCGCCGCAACGAGCTCGCCAACCTGCACGTCGAGCGCGGCAACGCCTTCGATCGGCTGCGCGACTTCGAGGCGCGGGGCGAGCGCTTCGACGTGGTCGTACTGGACCCGCCCGCGCTCGCCAAGCGGGGCGGACCGCAGGGCCTGGGGGCGGCGACGCGCGCCTACAAGGAGCTGGTGCTGCGGGGCGCGCGGATCACGCGCCCGGGCGGGCTGCTGGTGGCGTGCTCGTGCTCGGGCCGCGTGACGCGCGCGCACTGGGACGACGTCTGCGCCGACGCGCTCGCGGACGCGGGCCGGCCCGCGCACGCGCTGTCGCGCGCAGGCGCCGGCCGCGATCACCCCGAGCTGTTCGGGGTCCCGGAGACCGCCCACCTCAAAGTCTGGACCTTCCGAGTCCTGTAGTTCCGTGCGCGGCGGCGTAACGGAGCTGCAGCAGCGCCGCGGTGATGCCCGCCCAGGCCGGGACGAAGAACGCGATCAGCGCGCCGTTCTCCTGGTGCGCGACGATCCCGACCTTGAGCGCGCAGGCGACCAGCGCCGCGCCCAGCGCCGCCGCCGAGACGGCGAACGCCTTGCGCGTCGCGCCCGGCCGTCCCATCGCGACGCCGACGCCCAGCACGAGGAGCGCGATCGCCCACGGCGCGCAGATCAGGATGTTCTGGTTGCGGTGCGCGACGACGTGATCCGTGAACGCCCAGACATAGAACAGGAAGCAGCCGATGAACCCGACCGCCAGGCCCCACAGCGCCATCAGGACGCCCGCGGCCACGCGCGCGCCGCGCGACTTCCGCCCCGCCGCGCCCATGCCGGCGAACAGGAATCCGACCGCCAGGCCCACGCCGAAGAATCGGCGCCCGAACGCGGGCGGGCTTGCGAGCGGCGGCGGGCGATCGGCGTGAACGATCTCCACCTGACCGCTGATCAGCGGTCCGGTAGAAAGACCGCGCGCGAGCTCCTCGGGCAGGAACATCTCCGCCCATTGATCGATGGGCCGGTCGACGGTGGGTCCCAGCACGATGTCGAGCGCGAGGTACAGCCAGAACGGCTGCGCGGTCATCCGCAAGGCATGCTGGCGCAGCGTCATCCGCCCCGGCTGTCGCGCCGCTGCGTGGAGCTTTCCCCCAGCGACCCGATCGACGGCGTCGCGCACGCGCGTCGAGCAGTTGTCGAGAAAATAGTCGTACTTGTACAGGCGGTTCTCCGGGCGGGCGTTGACGTCGAGCGCCGCCTGCAGATCGGTCTTCTGGTCGGGCGTGAGCGCGAGCTCCTGGATCGCGATGCTGCGGTTCTCACGCCGGTATTCGCCGACCACGTGCGGCAGCGACGACACGGACAGCCAGTAGTTCAGGCGGCCGCCCAGAAAATCGAAGATCAGGCGCGGCGAATCGAACCGGAAGGTGCCGAAGTTGTAGACCTTGTCGGTGGCGGCGGCCTCGTCGCGGATCCAGATCGCGTCGTGCCCGAACCGGAAGAACGGGTGATCGCCCGGCCCCATCGTCATCACGAAGACGCGCAGCTGGCCGGGCTCGCCGGGCGGCACCGGCGCCAGCGGTCCGGGCGGTTGCATCGCGGGCGCGCCCGCGGCCGGCCGCACGACGCCCAGCGCCAGCACGGCCACAAGACCCGCGAGCGCGCGCAACCACATCGCCCAAAGGCTACCGCATGCCCGGCAACTGGGTAGCGAACAACGCGTATCATTGACGCGGCGGAGGCCGAGCATGCTCTACGAGTTCCTCGAGACGCCAGATGCGGTCATGGCATCCTGCCTCGAATGCCTCCGCCTGGCGCACGCGGGCGGCGGACGCGCGGGCCAGAACCTGCGATTGGCGCTGGTCGACCTCGTCGGTCTCTGCGATCGGCAGGCGCGCGTCGGTCCCGTCGACCCGGAGCGGCTGCGACGATTTCGAAGCGAGGCGACCGATGCGATGGCCCACCTGGATCGCCAGATCGCCGCCTTCATCCTGGACGTGGCGATGCGCGTGGATCACGAAGCCCGCGAGCTCGACGACTGGTACGAGATCTGTATGCGCCGCTCTGTGCTCCAGTTGTTGCTGGATGACTACCCGCAGACCCCCGCGCTCGCGATGGTCGACGCCACCGATATGATCGGCTTCGACGACCACACGCGCGAGACCGGCCGCGCGCACGGACCGATCCCCGAGGCCCTGATTCCGATGGGTCTTCCGGACACCCACTGGTGGTGGCGTTATCCGCGTCCCGGTTAGTCAGGATCCTCTTCGGTGCCCAGCAGCCGCCCCACCCCCTCCTTGTCGATCTGACCGCTGGCGAGATCGAACTCCAAATCGACGGCGAAGCGAACCCGCATCTTGCCGTCCTCCCGTTTCACTTCGATGAAGTCCGGCGGGTGCGACGCCTCGACGGGCGCCTCCGGTTGCAGGCAGGGGGAGCGATGACGCCCCGTCCCCAGCTCGACGTAGCCGAAGCGATCGTCGCGGCCGATGATCCCCTCCTGGACCCGACTCAGGTCAAGGTACTGCACCTTCCAGGAGCTGTCATCGCCCCAGACGCAGCCCCACACGAACCCGAAATCGCCGGTCGGCCATTCCTTGTCCGCATTCCAGAGTTCGCTGCCAGGGATGGTGTAGTCGTGGTTAACGTCCCACCAGTCCGGGACGTAGAACCCGACGGGACAGAAGCCCCAGCCCGGGTTCTTCTCGGTCTCCTCCGCGATGATCTCGCCCGTGGCGAGGTCCATCACCGCGGTCTTCGTGTACTGACGCGAGACGAGGGCCAGCTCGCGGGCGCCCTGGCGGAACGGCTCGAACGTCTGCAGCATGCGGTAGCTGCGCAGGTATTCGCCGACGCGCTCCGGCTCGCGCTCGGGTCGCCGGCGAAAGACCTCTACGCGCGTCGAGTCCCAGGTCCCGGGCCGGTTCTTCACCGCCGACGTCTTGACGAAGTACCGATCGCGCGGCTTCGGCCGCGACGGGATCTCGAAGTCGGTCGTAACTGCGTGCTCGCGCACCACGAAGCCGCGGTCGTGGTGCTTCGCGGCCCAGCTCGTTCCGTCCTCCATCGTCTCCGCGGCATATTCCGCAGCCTTCGCGTCGGCCTCGGCCCGGGTACGAAAGCAGCCGAAGAAATAATCTTTCTCGCGCCCCTCGTGCACGCCGTAAACCCTGAAGACGATGTCGCCGCGCATGCCGCAACTCTAGCGAACGCGGCGCAGGACCGCCGCGAAGAAGCCGTCGGTGTCGTGGCGGTGCGGAAACAGTCGCAAGGTCATCCCGTCGCCCAGCTTCTCGGCGCGCTCGCGCCCCCAGATCTCCTTGACCGGCACGGGCGCGAAGTCGTCGCGCTCGGCGAGGAAGCGCTCGACGACGCCCTCGTTCTCGCGCCGGTTGACCGTGCAGGTGGCGTAGATCAGCCGGCCGCCCACGGCCGTCAGCGGCGCGTAGCGGACCAGCAGCGCCACCTGCCGGGCCGGAAACGCCTCGACGTCCGCCGGGCGCAGCCGCCAGCGCGCCTCGGGATTGCGCCGCAGCGTCCCCAGCCCGGAACAGGGCACGTCGACCAAGACGCGATCAAAATGGGAACCCTCAAAGGGTTCCCCAACCCTCCCGCGATGAGCTCCGGCCGGCGAAGCCGGCCTGCGCTCGACGCGATGCCAGCTCGGGGAGTTGCGGTGGGGTGAGGTGGTACCGATCGCGTGGGGGAGGGCGAGCTTGCCTCGCCCGAGCCCGTCGCGGGGGGCGCGGGACCCTTTGAGGGTCCCGATCTAAAATGGACGGATGGCAGCGGCCCTCTCCGGGGATCTCGCCGAGAACGAGCTGCGGCGCCAGCTGGCGACGCTGGCGCTGTCGCAGGTACGCCCGTCAGGCGCGATGGAGGCGCTGGCCTCCGCGGCCTGGTGGAACATGCTCTCACGCCTGGGCGTCCGCCTGCCGTTGGTGGTGGTCCATGACCTGGGGCTCTTGCTGTCGCGGGCCCGGCAGGGGAGCCGCCGCGAGGTGATGCGCGGGTCCGCCGCGGTGGGGGCGGGCGGCGCTGTGCTGGCGCGGTACCAGGCGC
>DATFXS010000127.1:0-3307 GCA_035315605.1 Polyangia bacterium | reverse complement strand
ATGTGCCCGCGGGCCAGGTCGCGGCCGTAGCAGAGCACGCAGATGCCGCGCCGGGTCTCGCAGGTGAGCACCGACCGGATCTTGACGTGGTCTATGCCGGCGTCCTCGATGACCTTGACCTTCTCCTCGGTGATCTCCTCGCCGGAGGCGACCAGCACCTCGCCCGTGTACGGGTCGAAGATGTCGTCGACCGCGACGCGGCCCAGGATGCGATCCCCCAGCTTCTCGATGATCTCGCCGCCCTCGACCAGGGCGCCCAGCTCGATGCCGTCGATGGTGCCGCAGTCGTACTCGGCGATGATGCAGTCCTGCGCCACGTCGACGAGCCGGCGGGTGAGGTACCCGGAGTTCGCCGTCTTGAGCGCGGTGTCCGCCAGACCCTTGCGGGCGCCGTGGGTCGAGATGAAGTACTGGAGCACCGACAACCCCTCGCGGAAGTTGGTGGTGATCGGGGTCTCGATGATCTCGCCCGAGGGCTTCGCCATCAGGCCGCGCATGCCGGCCAGCTGGCGAATCTGCTGCGCCGAACCGCGCGCGCCCGAATCCGCCATGATGTAGATCGGGTTGAACGAGGGCGTCTTGCGCTTCTCGCCCGTCTCCTCGTTGTGCAGCTCCTCGGAGCCGATCTCGCTCATCATCTCCTCGGCGATCTGCTCCGACACCTGCGCCCAGATGTCGACGACCTTGTTGTAGCGCTCGCCGTCGGTGATGAGACCCTCGGTGTACTGCTCCTCGATCTCCTGCACGTCCTTCTGCGCGGTCTCGAGCAGATCGACCTTGCGCTGCGGGATCACCAGATCGTCGACGCAGATCGAGATGCCGGCCTTGGTCGCGTAGGTGTACCCGAGCGACCGCAGCTTGTCGGCCAGGAGGACCGTCTCTTTCTGGCCGCAGGCGCGGTAGCAGCTGTCGATCAGATCGCCGAGCTGCTTCTTGCCCATGACGCGGTTGACCGTCTTGAACGGCAGTTGCTTGGGGACGATCTCGTACATCAAGACGCGGCCGGCGGTCGACGGCACCAGCTCGCCGTCCATGCGGACGCGGATCGACGCCTGCAGGTCCAGCTCGCCGTGGTCGTACGCCAGGCGCACCTCCTCGGGCGAGGAGAACACGCCGTGCATCTTGTTGGCGGGGATCTTCTCCTTCGGCGCGTCCTCGCCGCCCTTCGCGCCCTTGGCGGTCTTGGCGCCCTTCTCCTCCGCCTGGCCGTGCGGGTACTCGCCCTTCGCGAACGTCCGCTCGCGCGTCATGTAGTAGAGGCCGAGCACGATGTCCTGCGACGGCAGGATGATCGGCCGCCCGTTGGCGGGCGACAGGATGTTGTTGGTCGACATCATCAGGACGCGCGCTTCCATCTGCGCTTCCAGCGACAGCGGGACGTGCACGGCCATCTGATCGCCGTCGAAGTCGGCGTTGAACGCCGCGCACACCAGCGGGTGCAGCTGGATGGCCTTGCCCTCGATCAGCAGCGGCTCGAAGGCCTGGATGCCGAGGCGGTGCAGCGTCGGGGCACGATTCAGCAGAATCGGGTGCTCCTTGATCACCTCCTCGAGGATGTCCCACACCTCGGGACGTTCCTTCTCCACCAGCTTCTTGGCGCTCTTGATCGTGGTGACCAGGCCGCGCTCTTCCAGCTTGTTGTAGATGAACGGCTTGAACAGCTCGAGCGCCATCTTCTTCGGCAGGCCGCACTGGTGCAGCTTCAGCTCGGGGCCGACGACGATGACCGACCGGCCCGAGTAGTCGACGCGCTTGCCGAGCAGGTTCTGGCGGAACCGCCCCTGCTTGCCCTTCAGCATGTCGGACAGCGACTTCAGCGGGCGCTTGTTCGGCCCGGTGATGGTCTTGCCGCGGCGCCCGTTGTCGAACAGGGCGTCGACCGCCTCCTGCAGCATCCGCTTCTCGTTCCGGATGATGATCTCCGGCGCGTTCAGCTCCTGCAGACGCTTGAGGCGGTTGTTACGGTTGATGACGCGACGGTAAAGGTCGTTCAGATCCGACGTCGCGAAGCGCCCGCCGTCCAGCGGCACCAGCGGGCGCAGATCCGGCGGGATCACCGGGATCACGTCCAGCATCATCCACTCGGGCTTGTTGCCCGACTCGCGGAACGCGTCCACGACCTTGAGTCGCTTGGCGAGCTTCTTCCGCTTTGCCTCGCTGGTCGCTTCCTTCATCTCGCCGCGCAGCTGCTCGGAGAGCTTGTGCACCTCGATGTACTTCAAGAGGTCGCGGATCGCCTCCGCGCCCATGCCGGCCGAGAACGCCTCCTCGCCGAACTCCTCGATCGCCTTGAGGTACCGCTCCTCGGTCAGCAGCTCACCGCGCTGCAGGCCCGTCTCCTTCGGGTCGGTGACGACGTACGACTCGCAGTAGAGGATCTTCTCCAGGTCCTTGAGCGTGATGTCGAGCAGGTTGCCGATGCGCGACGGCAGCGACTTCAGGAACCAGATGTGCGCAACGGGCGTGGCCAGGTTGATGTGCCCCAGCCGCTCGCGGCGCACCTTGGACTGGATCACCTCGACGCCGCACTTCTCGCAGACGATCCCGCGGTGCTTCATGCGCTTGTACTTGCCGCAGTTGCACTCGTAGTCCTTCACTGGCCCGAAGATCTTCGCGCAGAACAAGCCGTCCCGCTCCGGCTTGAACGTCCGGTAGTTGATCGTCTCCGGCTTCTTGACCTCGCCGTGCGACCACTCACGGATCTTCTCGGGCGACGCCAGCGAAATGCGGATCGCGGAGAACGACAGCGGATCTTTCGGCTTCTCGAAGAAGTTGAAAATGTCTTTCACGTTTTCGCCTTTCTCAGACCTTTTTCGAAACTCTCAAACTCTTGCAAATTTCTATTCGCCGCCGAGCGGACTCGCGGCGGATGACGTGGACGCGCTGGCAGCCGCGGCGGCGGCGCTGGCCTTGGCGGCCACCTCGCGCGCCATCAGCTCCAGCGTCGACTCCTGCTTGCGGGGCGCGTTCGGATCCTCGATCAGCTCCACGTTCAGGCAGAGCGACTGAAGCTCCTTGAGGAGCACGTTGAACGACTCCGGCAGGCCGGACTCGAGCACGTGCTCGCCCTTGACGATCGCCTCGTACATGCGGGTCCGGCCGATGACGTCGTCCGACTTCACCGTCAGGAACTCCTGCAGGCCGTAGGCGGCCCCGTACGCCTCCATCGCCCAGACCTCCATCTCGCCCAGGCGCTGGCCTCCGAACTGGGCCTTGCCGCCCAGCGGCTGCTGCGTGACCAGCGAGTACGGACCGATCGACCGCGCGTGGATCTTGTCGTCGACCAGGTGGTGCAGCTTCAGCATGT
>DATFXS010000126.1:0-6292 GCA_035315605.1 Polyangia bacterium | reverse complement strand
ATGAATCGGTCCCAGCCCGGGTTGCGCCTGGTACGAGGCGCCGAGCCAGAGACGATCACGCACCGCCTCGACCATCGCGCCGATTCCGAAGCTCGCCTGCGTGCCGTCGGCGTCCACACCGATGCGCCCTTCATTGAGCGGATCGACGACCTGCTGCGAATTGAAGCTCTTGGCCTGGCGGGTCGACACCGATGATCGAATGAGATTGCCGGTCAGCCCGAGCGCGAGCGGCCCCAGGCGGACCGCCGCGCCCAGCGTGAAGTAGAGCGACGACGTCGAGCCGTCAATGACGTGCCAGCGCTGCACGCCGTCAGCGGCCAGCGGAAAGGCCGGATCGTTCACGAAACGCTGGTTTTGATCCCAGTGGACGCTGCCGCCGAACGGAACGTAGAAGGCGCCTCCCAGCGCGACCCGACCGATCCACGTCGTCGCGGCCAGCGCGGGCGCGCCGAGGAGGGTCGAGAAGCGCGCCTGTCCGGTGTCGGCGCCCTCGGCGCCGGGCGGATCGGCCGATTCGGACGCCGCCTGCGCGTGCGTCCAGCTTCCGCGCCGCAACGCGAGCACGCCGCTGACGTACAAGTTCGTGCCCTCGCCGAGCGCGATCCCCGCCGGGTTGAAGTACAGCGCCGTCGGGTCGGTGGTGACCACGTTGCCGTGCTCGCCGCCGAACTCCGCGGCCGCGAAGCCCGACGCGCTGGCGGGACCGGGCGCCGCGAGCGCGCAAGCGAGGCACGCGGCCAGCGCGAGCCGCGCCGGTGTTGCGACGGCGGATCGCGGCGGCGACACGGCCCTATGTTACATCGGCAGGGCGGCGCGCACGTCGGCGCAGGTGGCCGTGTCGGCGACGATCTTGGTCTGCGCGGTCGCGCCCGTGATCGTGTAGATCGCGCGGTTCGAATCGACGAAGTTGACCTCGGTGGGCATGCAATCGCTGCCGCCCATCACATGACAGCCGACGACGTGGTTGTCGAGGTGCATGAACGTCGCGGGGCCCGACGCCTCGTCACACGTCGTGCGGGACAGCATCGGCGAGCTCGCATTGCGGATGATGACGTACAGCTTGTCGACGCGCGAGGTCTGCGCGATCGACGTGGGCGGCAGCGTGTAGCTCCCGCCGCTTCGCGGGATCGACGTCAGGCCGGGGTTCATGTCCCCCTCCGCGTCGGTGATCATCGTGATGCCGGTGTAGGAAGCCGGCCAGTCTCCGGTCTGGAGGTCGCTCGCCGTGGATCCGATGACCGCCGTGTAGCTGTAGTTGACGGTGCTGGGCACATCCCAGCTGGTCTGCGTCCCGGTGACCGGGAAGGTGGGCATGCTGGGCGCGTCCCAGGTGCTGTCGGGGACCTCGATCAAGATCATGCCGCCGCCGCCCAGCGCCGTCAGCGTCGTCGTCGGCAGCACGAAGCCGCACGCGTGGAGGGTGCCGTTCAGCGTGTTTCCGCTGGCGGTGTAGACCGTCTTCCCCCACACGTGGATCTGGCCGGTGCCGCCCATGCTCGCCAGTCCGGGTTGCCAGCTGACGTTCACCGTCAGATGCGACGCCTCGGTGAAGGTGTCGCGCGCCGGGCATTGCATCGGTGTGACACCCGTGCCGCCGGTGCCGGTCGCCCCGCCGCTCCCCGCGGCGCCGTCGGGCTTCACTTCGGAGTTGCTGCTGGAACAGGCGCCCGACAGGGCGAGCATCAGCGACGCCCCGAGCCCCATGATCATCCGCCATCGCCTTTGATCCACGACTTGTCTCTCCCTGCGCGACACGATATCGCCGGGGTCGGGAAGAGACAAACCTCGGCTACTGGCTGGTGCAGCTCAGGGTGTAGGGGCCGATGCCGGTGGCGGGCACGATCGCGACGACGACGACGTCGATCGTCGTCGCGGGTGGGACGGTTATGGCCATCGTCTGCAGCTGCATGGTCGTCGGGTCGGGATTCAGAACCCCGCCCACGTCGCCCAGGAAATTGGTGGGGAGGTCGAGCGGATTGAAACTCGAGTAGGCGCTCAGATAAGCCTGCACAGTTCCTCCCATCGCATCGTAATTCAGGCTGAAGCTGTAACAGGCGGTCGCCGTGGTCGAATTGACGAAGTGGTAGACGTCGAAGACGTGCGAGTTCGTACTGTCGGCGTTGCTGCCCTTCCAGCCTGAGCCCGCTCCGCAGGCGGCAGGCGTACCGAGACGGTCTTCTCGTCCCGTCTGCATCGAATCGCTCGAGTCGAGGGAGCCACAGACCGTCGCCGGGCAGGTGAAGGGTCCGGCTCCGCCATCCGTGGTCGCGACACACATTGGTACCGAGCCGCCCGTCCCGGCCGTCCCGCCGCCGCTGCCGGAAGTTCCCCCTCGGCCCGTGGCGCCCGCGGTGCCGCCGGTGCCGGCGGTGCCACCCGTTCCAGCGGTGCCGCCCGTCCCGGCGGTACCACCCGTTCCACCGCGGCCCGCGGCGCCGCCCGTTCCGGCGGTGCCACCTGTTCCGCCGCGGCCCGCGGCGCCGCCGGTGCCAGCGGTGCCGCCCGTCCCGCCCCGGCCGGTGGTGCCGCCGGTGCCGGCGCTGCCGCCCGTTCCAGCATTGCCCGCCGTTCCTCCGGCACCGCTCGTGCCTGCGACGCTGCCGCCGGTGCCGGCCGTCGCCGTGCTGCCCGCGCTGCCGCCGGTGCCGGCGGTGGCCGTCGAGCCCGCGTCGCCGCCCATGCCGGCGCTGCCGGTCACGATTGTGCCGCCGAGGCCTCCAACCCCCGTCGTCGCACCGCCGCCGCCATCCGGCGGCCGGGCGCGGAACGCCTGCTCTCCGCCACAACCGGCGAGGATCAGGATGGCCGCGATGGCGATTTTTCTAACCAGGGTTCACCCGCCGAAGTCGAGAACGGCCAGCGAATAGGCCGGCACGGTGGTCACAGGATTCGCCGACATGTTCGTGCTGCTGGCGGGCGCCGGCAGCGCGGAAGGAAGCGGATCGGTCGCGCCGTCGAAAATGACGGACGTCGCGGCGTCGCTGCCCGCGGTGGCGGGCATCGCGGTCCAGATCTGCAGCGCCTTGCCCGCGGCGGAGAAGCCGTTGAACGTCATCGTGACGTCGTGGCTCGAGCTGGTCTTGTTGATCAGCAGCACCTGCATGGAGCCGTCCGCTTTCCGGGTGGCGTATGCCGCGACGTCGTGCGGGTTGACGCTGGAGGTAACTGGTAGGACCACGTTGCCCATCTTCGCCCAGGCGGCGAAGGCGTAATAGATGGGACGTGCCTTGTCGGCGGTGATCATCCAGAAGTCGGCCGGGCCTGCCGCGTTGGCGTCGAACCACTGGAATGATCGCAGGCCCGAGCTGCCGAACGCCCCGATGGTATCCAGCGTCTCGAGCACCGTGAACATGTTCTGCGCCTGCGCCGAATCGTTGGCCACGCCGTTGCCGATGCTGATCTCGCTGACCGCGATGGGAAGGTCGCGCGTGTCGTGCTTGGCGATGATGCCGCGGAGGTACGGCATCACCGTGTTCGCCCAGTAGACCGCGAAGCCGTACTTGTCGATCTTGGCTTCGGTCAGATCCGAAAAGGTCCATTCGTTGTGCCAGTAGACGTGGAACGAGATCCCGTCGGCCGTTCCCATGCCGTTGCCCGTCGCGAGGTTGCCGGTGCGGGCCAGGAAGGCGTCGATCCACCCCGAGTCCCAGGTCGTCGGAAACGAACAATTTCCGCCCAGGCCGCAGACGACCGGTCCGTAGACCTCGGCCGACGGGACGGCGCTGTGGATGGCCGTCGCCTGCTCGACGAACTTGTCGAAGTAGGCGCTCTGGTTGCCGGCGAAGAAGCTGCCGCCGAGGTCCGGCTCGTTGCCGATCTCGTAGACCGTGTTGACGCCGTGGGCGGCGGCGTCCGACGCGAGGGCCGCGGCGTGCGCGCCCGACGCGTCCTGCGAACCGCTGCCGCACCACTGCGTGGTCGGGTTCGTTTGCAGCATCAGCGACCCGACACCGGCCGATTTCGCGAACGTCCAGAGCGCGGTGTACGCCGGCGAGCTCCAGTTGGCGGCCGATCCGTCCGTGCACGTGCCCGTCATCAGGAGGTCGCTCCACTCGGCGGGCTCGCCGCCCGGGTAGCGGAACATCTGCATGCCCGCCGTCGTGAACGCAGTCTTCTGAAATGCGTTCATCGAGACGTCGGCGCCCCAGCCCGGAAACGCTTCGTAGTTCGTGCCGGCGAAGTCCGCCGCGATCGTGCAACGGCTCGCCGTCGCATCGATCGTCAGATCGACCGGCGCGCCGCTGGCGGTCGCGCTGGTGACCTTGACGTCGATCCCCTTGCAGGCGGAGCCGCCGCCGGTGGTGCTGCCGCCGCTGCCGCCGCCGCTCGACGAGCCACCCTGCGCGCCCATGCCCGATCCGCCGATCGCGCCGGCGCCGCCCTTGCCGGCGTTGGCAGCGCCGCCGCCACCGGAACAAGCGGCGAACGCCGGCCCGCAAAGGAGGCAGGCGATCGCCAAGCACCGGAAGCGTCGATCCGACATGGGAAGCTACTCGCGGAGTCTCCAGCGTACTCCCAACGGCGAGCCAGCGGAACGACGGCACGCGCGGCGTTCGGACTTACTTCGGCGCCAAGGTGGGATGGCGACGAGCTCAGGCGCGAATCGCGTTACTTCTTCGCGGCGGCGGCTTCGAGCTTCTTGTAGTCGGCCTTGGCGTTCTTCGTCAGCTCGTATGAGTCGAGGTCCTTGTGGCAGCCCTCGCAGGTGAATTTCTGGCCGTTGTCCTTGGCCTGCCGGACCATGTCCTTCATCAGCTTCCAGGCCGCGTCCCGACCGCCGGTGGCGCAGGCCTTCGCCGTCGGGGTCTCGCCCTTCGTCGCGATCTTGCACGGGCCCTTGTCGCCCGCGCTGGCGACGCCCAGCGCGCCGAATCCAAAGAGCAAAACGATGAAGACGACCGTCGGGAAGCGGGTTCTCATGGCGACTCCTGGGTGGGGACCGATATCGTAGCAAGCGGGCAGGCACGCGGAGTTGGTAGCATCGAGAAAACCGTGAGCCGCTTGTCCGCGAAGATGCACTCAGACGCCATGACCCGCGCCGGGCGATTCGCGTGCGTTCTGCTGACCGCGGTGGCCGGTGTCGCCTGCCACTCGCAGAACGATCTGTTGACGCCGCAGGATGGGGGAGCGGGCAGCGGCGGGATGGCAGGTGCGCGCGGCGGCAGCGGCGGCGCGAGCGGCGGGATGGCGGGTGCGCGCGGCGGCAGCGGCGGGATGGCAGGCGCGCGCGGCGGTGGCGGCGGCGCTGGCGGCGGTGCGGGCTCGGGCGGAAGTGCCGGCACGGCGCCTGCCATGGCGGGCGCGGGCGGCGGCGCCGGGGCTGCGCCCGACGGTTCTCCGGCCGACGTTCCCGACGGTTCTGCGGCCGACGTCCACGACGATTCTGCGGGCGACGTCCGCGACGATTCGACGGGCGGCACCGTCGTGTGCTCGGACTATCCGCAACATACCGATTGCACGTCCGCTCCGGGGTGCGAGACGGCGCTCGGCACGGCCACCGACTGCGCCAGCTGCGGGGACCCGTCATGCGCGATCGCGAACACCCTTTTCAGCTGCACCAGCGCGAACGGCTGCACCAGCGCCGTCTGTGCCGTCGGGTTCGCGAACTGCGACCGCACCTCGCCGGATTGCGAGGCCGTCATCGCCGCCGGCGGGAGCTGCATCCCCGCCTACCGCGGGACCGTGGGGTACGTGACGATTCGCTATGGCTCCGCGGCGGCCGCGATCGCCAGCGACGGATCGTACTTCCTCGGGGGCGTGTTCACGGGGACTGTGCAGTTCGGTACGCCGGCGGCGCCGGACGTCATGGTCGCGCAGCCGGGTGACGACTACGGCTTCATCACGAGGTTCAACGCCGACGGGAGTTACGCCTGGACCCGCGCGTTCCCGAGCTCGGGCGGCGTGGACATCTACGGCCACGAGGCGCCCCCGGCCATCAACGGCCTCGCGGCGACGCCGGACGGCGGCGTGGTGGCGGTCGGATCCTATGACGGCACCATCGATCTCGATCCCGGAGATGCCGTCGAATCTCACCAGACGAACTTCTTCGGACACCGGGAGGGGTTCGTGGTGAAGCTGGCCGCCGATGGAACGTTCGCCTGGGGCGGGACGTTCACCAGTCAGGACATCGGCTCGGACAGCGACGCGGGGGCCGTGGTGATCGACGGAACCGGCGGCGTCATCGTGGGCGCGTCGTTCTACGGGAGCGTGGACCTAGATCCCAGCGCCGGCACCGAGGTTCACACCTCCAGTGTCGGCGGGGGCGTGCTCGTGAAGTTGACGCCGGCGGGGG
>DATFXS010000125.1:0-8612 GCA_035315605.1 Polyangia bacterium | reverse complement strand
CCCGCCGCTGTCGCCACGGATCGCGGCCGTCCTGAATTATCGGAACGCCTGATTACCGCCGACGCCGAGGCGCCCACGTGTAGAATCCGTGCGGTGATCAGCAAGCGTCTGCGCGCGCGTTGGCTCGTCGGCGCGTCGCTGCTCGCGCTCGCCAGTTGCGGCGGCGGATCGGCGGCGCCGAGCGGCAGCGGTGGAGGCGGGGGCGGCGGCGCCTCGGGGACGGGGCAGGCGGGATCGGGAGCGGGCGGTGCCGGCGGAGGGACTGCGGGCGCGGCCGGCGGCGGCGGGGCGGCCGGCGCGGGCGGTGGCGGCGGAGGGCACGTCACGGGCACGGGCGGCTCGTTGCCCGCCGACGGAGGTCAGGACACGACCGGCGGCACGGACGCGCCGGCTGATGCGCCTCGCGATGCCGGGGCCGACGCGCCAGCCGACTCGCCTCGCGAGACCGCGCCCGACGCGCCTCGCGACGTCGCGCCCGACTCGCCGGCGGACGCGCCTCGTGACGTCGCGCCTGACGCGCCGACGGACGCGCCTCGCGACGCGGGCTCCGACGTGCCGACCACCGGGCCGATCAAGACCGCGCCGTCGCCGACGGCGGCGTGCTCGCCGGCGTGCACGCCGCCCGCGACCTGCGGCGGCGCAGGCAGCGCCGGCCAGTGCGGCGTTCCGGCGGAGATGCCCGGCCGGATGTGCAGCAGCGACGGCTGGTGCTGGCAGAACCCACTGCCGCAAGGGAACGATCTCGAAGCGGTCTGGGTGCGGACGCCGACCGACGCGTGGGCGGTCGGCTGGGGCGGAACCGTTCTCCGCTACGACGGCACGACCTGGCAGCTGGTGCCCACCAACAACAAGCTGTTCTTCCGCGGCGTGTGGGGGACTTCGGCGAGCGACGTCTGGCTCAGCAGCCTCGAAGGGGCCATCGTGCACTGGACGGGCAGCGCGTTCACCGAAATGCAAAGCGGCATGACCGGGCTCAAGGGGGTCTGGGGCGCCGCCGCCAACGACGTCTGGATCACCAGCTACAACGACACCACGCTGCACTGGAACGGCAGCGCCTGGAGCAACGTCCCCGGTCCAACTGGCGCGCCTGCGGACGAGCTCTACGCCGTGTGGGGCACGGCCTCGAACGACGTCTGGGCGGCGGGCGGCTACGGACTTCTGCAACACTGGAACGGCAGCGCCTGGACGCTGAGCCCGAACTTCTCCGCGCAGTACGACCTGACCGCCATCGCCGGCACCGGCACGAACGACGTCTGGGTCGTGGGCGACGACACCATCCTGCACTGGGACGGCAACGCCTGGTCCGAGCCGTGGCGGCCGGCGATGGCGAACGTGTCGACGACGGAGTTCTTCGGCGTCGCCGCGGGCGGCGCCGCCGACGCGTGGGCGGTCGGCCGCCCCGTATTCAACGGCAGCAGCCTGGCGCGCTACGACGGCCAGAAGTGGGCGCCGGTCACGAACGCGCTGCCGACCGAGCTGCACGCCGCGGGCGTGCTGGGCGCGGGCAAGACCCTGGCGGTCGGACAGTCCGGGATGGCGCAGGTGCTGACCGCGGGGGCGGCGCCCGCGCGCATCGGCAGCGGCACGATGGACAACCTCACCTCCGTGTGGGGCAGCTCGGCGACCGACATCTGGGCGGTCGGCGGCATGAGCTACTTTCCGGCGACCGGCGGCAAGATCCAGCACTGGGACGGGCAGCGCTGGACGGGCGTGCCCAGCGCGACCGACGCGTGGACGCTGCACGCGGTGTGGGGCTCGGGGCCCGCGGACGTGTGGGCGGGCGGCGAAGGCGGCGTGGAACACTGGGACGGGACGGCGTGGTCGCAGTGGGCGTTCCCGACGGGGAGCAACATCCTCGGCCTCTGGGGCACGGCGGCGAACGACGTCTGGGCGGTCGGCACCAGCAACGGCGTTTTCCACTTCGACGGCACGATCTGGAAGGCGGCGGCGGTGGGCACGATCGGGTATCCGAACTTCGACGACGTCTGGGGCGCCGCGCGCGACGACGTGTGGGCGGTGGGCGGAACCGACGCGTACGGCAACCAAAGCGGCAAGGACACCAGCGCCATCATTCATTTCGACGGCAACGCCTGGTCGTACATGCCCTCGACCGTCGAGCAGCGCTTTCACGGCGTGCACGGCACCGCGAGCGACGACGTCTGGCTGGCGGGCCGCAGCGGCTACGCGGCGCACTGGAACGGCAGCGCCTGGACACAGGTCACGGTGCCGACGACCAACGAGCTCTTCTCCGTGCGCGCGCGCTCGCGCACCGACGTCTTCATCGCGGCCGGCCTCGGCCAGGTCCTGCACCTCGCGGGCGGGACGTGGACGGCCCACGACACGCTGTCCGGCGACGACATCGTCGACCTCTGGAGCCCGGGCGGCGCGACCGGCGATCTGTTCGGCGTCGGCGCCGAGGGGATGATCCTGCGGCGCAACGGGCCTTAGCGGCGACTTCGCGCCGCCGATCGCGCGAGCCTAGTGACGGGATCGCTGGAGCTTCCGCGCGCGTCTGTCTTCAAGACGCCGCCACGCCCGCTCACTCAGCCCTTTCTTCACGTCGACGGCGAGCACGGGATTTGCGAATGGCGGAAGTTTGTCGCCTACTTCCGGCAAACGTACGAACGACCTCGGTGGCCCGCGCCGCTTGTCGGAATATGACCGTGGATACGCAAGAACCCACGACGTGGGTTCCACTCCAATCATCTTCGGACGTCGGCCGCCGACAAGAACGGCCGCATAGTCGGTTCCCGGGGAAACGTCGGCCTTGAACCCACCTTTGATCATTACGTCGAAACGGTCGTATTCAGGCTGCAGGTACCACCGCTTGTCCGTCGAACGCATGTAGAGAAGAACGGTAGCGCCCGGGGGCGCATCGAGCACCACGCCGGCAATGGGAACGACGTAGGAGCAGGCCGTGGGCTGCAGGTACGTATGATTGCACATGCTCTGAAGCTCCCCCTGAGCCTTCTCATTGAAGACGGGGGGCACTTCTGTAATCACCACGCGTGCGCGCAGAATGGGTGAGTCGGTCGGCGTTTCTGTTTTGTCCCCGGCCGAGGATGCCCCTGCGTCGGGCTCCCGGGCTGCCCCCTCTCCGCCATCCGCCAGCAGCTGTGTCGGCAGCATCCCGATTCCGCTGATTAGCCCAAAGAGGAATTCCAGTTTCACAATGAAAAGGCCCCACGCCATCGTCATTTCTGCCCTCCGTTGCCCCGTATTGTGCAATCGTCATTTCACGGTCGGAACGGGAAAGATTTCTTCGCGGTAACCGTTGAGGAATCGGAGGTCAGTGTGACGGACGGAGGCCCCCTCTCGGACAAGCCCAGTCCGGGAACGCAGATAGTCGTCGTGGATACCCGCGTGGCCGGCCCTCCTCCGAAGGGTCCGGCTGGGGCCCAGCCCCTGCTGGACAAAGCGGCCGACAAATCGTCGAGCGACAACGGCGCGGCGGGCCGGCGCTGGGAGGTCGCGAAAACCGCGGTTGAAACAGTGAAGGGCGGGTTGCTCGTTCTCCTGATGGTGGCCGGATTGTTCTATGGCCTGCCACTCATCCAGGCCCAGCACACGAAAGCGCAGCGGGACGAGACGATCGCGCGAGCAGAGATCGCGACCCGAGAGGCCGCCGAGAAGCAGATTCTGGAGCTCGATCTCTCGGCTCAGCTCCTGGGCGCGATCGAGCACGAGCGATATGTCCTCGTCACTCTAGAGCTGAAGAACACGGGCAATCGCGAACTTTCCATTCCCGCCGAGCACCTCGCGGCGTCGATCACAAACGTGAGGGACATCGAAGCAGACGGACAGATTCGCTACGGGGAACGGCATCCGTTCCTGTTCGGCGCCTATCCGGACGCCAAGGTCAGCGAGATGAAAATCAGTCCCGGCGAGCGCAGGAAGTTGCAAAGCGTCCAGAAGCTTCGCAGCGAGGGGCTTCACCTCGTCACGGCGGAGGTCAGCCTGAGTCAACGCCCGAGCGGGAACGAAGGCTTCCACGCGAACCTTTTTACCGACCTCTATTGACCGATCGCGAAAGGACCTTTCGAATGACGCGTCTTCGATCTTACCTTCCGGTGCTGACGCTCCTGGCGCTGGATCCCAGCCGGGCCGCTCGTGCGGGCGATACCACGCAGAAGATCGCGGGCCCGTCCGCCAGTCCGACGAAAGCAACCACTCCAACCTCCCCGGTCATGATCACGAAGCCGGCCAACAACGCGCTGGTAACGAACGATGGCTTGGCCAGCGGCACCTTCGACTCGTCAATCAAAGATGACATCTGGGTCTTCGTATGTCCCGCGAAGGCACCGGACAAGTGCTGGCCGCAAAGTCCCGACGCGTCCAAGGGAGCTCCCGCGGTCATGAACAGGCAAAAGAGCGAGTGGTCTACGCCTGTAGGATTCGGAGGACCGCCCCAGAGCTATGAGATCGCCGTCTACACGGCTTCGAAGTCCGCCTCCGCTCAAATCGGAAAGTTGCTCCAGAGGTGGGCGACGAAAAACGACTACCAAGGTTTGAAACTAGACAAGCTCGCCAAGCTAGCGTTGGTGGAGCGCCACCGGATCACCGTGCGCAAACCCTGACCGGCCGACGGAAAGAATCGACGCAAATGGCCCCGAAATCACGTACCGCAAAGTCATCTTCCGAGGAAGCCTCCCCGACGCTGCACGAATGGGAGCGGCTCAGGAAGTGGCTCGTTCCGGTGGTGGCCCTGTTCGCTGCGGGCGCTGGGGCCTTTGCCTACGTCTCGGCCAAAGCCGATCGAAGTGAGCTGCTCGCGCTCGGAGAAAAGATGGAAACGCTCCGCGACAGCGTCGCGTCGCTCGACAAGTCGATTGCCGTCTCGAATGAGCACCTCAAATCGCTCGACACACGAATCGAGGCAGCGGAGGCCCGCCGCGCAATGGGACAGCAGATACCTACGGTCGCGAAATGATCGCCCGGCACGCGCCTTCTCTCATAACCTTCGTTGCGACTCTCACCGCCGCCGTCTCTTTCTCCGCGGCTGGAAGTATCCATTACCAGAACGTCGCGCTTCTAAAGGATTACGATCAAGAGCTCGCTTCGCTCGAGCACGCCCTTCAGAGCTTCAGTGCGATCTCCGCCGATCGACGAACCGGACTGAGCACGCGTCTCGCGGAGGCAGGCATCGTTGACTCAGCTTCGCCAGACGATCATGCCGTCGCACCTGGCAACAACGGACGACTCGCAGCGCCTGTGCAAGACAGCCGACTCGGCGACGGGCCCGCAGCCACGACCCAGGATAAACCGCGCTCGTCGGTCACGATCACCAATCCGGCCAACAATGCCCTCGTCGCGAAGGCGGTCTTGGCCACTGGCACGTTCGATTCGTCGATTGCGGGTGACATCTGGGTCTTCGTGTGGCCCGAACTGGCGCCTGGCAAAGGATGGCCCCAGACTCCCAACGCCGCCGACGGAGCTCCTGCCGTCCTGAACAAACAAACGAGCATATGGTCCACACCCGTCGGGTTCGGGGGACCACCACAGAGCTACGAGATCGCGGTGTATACAGCCTCGAAACCAGCTTCCGCTCGCATCGGCCGCCTCCTGAAGAACTGGGCGAAGCGTGGCGACTACCCCGGCATGACGTTGAATCAGCTCGACGGGTTGGTGGAGCGCCACCGCATCACGGTGCGAAAACCCTGACTATGCGACGGGCGGTTGCCGCTGGCGGCGGCGATGACTCAGCCCGCGTGCGCCCGCACGACCGCGGCCACTGCCACCAGCAGCAACACCACGGACGCGCCCGCCACGATCGCGCGCACCCGCCGCCGCCGCGCCTCGAACCTCTCCCATCGTTCCAGCACCCGCTCGCGGATCTGTTCCCGGCGCTCCGGGCTCAGCTCCATGCGTTGATGCTCGCGGCGCACGAGATCGAGCAGACCCTGCAGCCGCGACCACTCTTCGCCGCCGACGCCTTCGCCGCCCCACCCCTCGCTCGGTTCCAGATGATTCCCCGTCTCCATGGTTCCCCTCACCGTCGTTCCGGTGCAAACACGGCAAAACGCAGGCCGACCGTCGCGCGCGTTCTCCCCGGACTTTCCGCGGCCCCGAGTTACCGATCGGCAACCGCGGCGTCGGCGTACGGGGGCGAATCGAAACGGTCGACCGGAGACGAGAGTCGAGCGCATGGCTCGATCCGACCGCGTGTCGGTAAACACTTTTCGGCTTGCGCGGCCGTGCGCGTGCGTCGTATCAGAAAAATACAATGCGGATCATCGTCGCTAGCGTGGTCGCGTTCTTGTTGGCGCTTCAAGCGAATGCAGCGCAGGCTGCAGACTCGCCGGCGCCGCCCAACTTGATGCCCGCGAACGCCCTGCTGCGGCTCAACGCCACCGGAACTGCCATTTTCTTGGCCCCTGATGTCGATGCGCAGTGCGCGAAGCTTGATGCGCAACAGACGGCGTGGGGAACGTTGAGCGTGTTGACCACCGCGCTCACGGGCACGAGCGGTTTGGGAACCTTGGCGGTCGGTGACAATCACCAAAACTGGAAGGTGGCGATAGGCGTCAGCACCGTCGTGCTGGGCGCACTCGGAGCCGTCTCCGCCTATCTGACGACCCACTACAGCGACCGCTACAAGAGCTACGGCTGCGTTCCTCCCACGGCCACCACCGCTCACTAGTCCGGGCGAAGCGCTGACGATCACTTGCAGCGATCGACGACGGTCTCGCCGTTGCCGCAATTCATGACGTCGGCGAGCGAGCAGGACGCGACCTGCACCGTACCGGGCACGCAGCTCGTCGCGGTGTCGTTGCAGTAGCAGTTGGAGGGGTGAAGGCTGGTATAGCGACAGCAGATCCCACCGGGCGGCTGCGGGCAGCTATCGACGCGCGGGTTCGTGTCGTCGAACGGGTCACCGCACTGGCAGTAGCCGATGGTCGGGACGTTCACGCACGCGGTCTGGAAGCAGGTGCAGAACCCACCGCCGCTGCAACAGTAGCCGTGATCGGTCGCCGCGACGGACGCCCCCGAACACTCGGTGAGGGTGTTCGACAACGTGCTGGTGCAGAAACAATTCGTGCCCGCGTCGTCGCTGACCGGCCGGCAATTCACGGCGCCGCCAGCGCCGCCGCCGCCAGCCGCGCCACCCGCCCCGGTCTTGCCACCTCCGCAGCCGGCAATGGCACCGGAAACGACGAAGAAGGTCAGCACCGATACGAACCGTCCAGCATGGGCCATGAGCTCGAAGTGCATCTTCAGGCAACACCGGCTCAGCGTAAATTGGCGTCCCGGACGGCCGAGTTCGTAAGCGGGACAGCCATTTCGCCGTGCCCTAAACAAAGCCGCCGAAGTGCCGAAACGGTTTGGTGCCTGCTCGAAGGAGGCACCATGCATTCGCGCTGGAAGGCAATCGCAGCCGCCGTGGCGGTCGGCCTGGTAACGACGCTGGCACCGACCGTCGTCGCCCGGGCGGAGGAGAGCGGCGAAATCCAGGACCTGAGGCGCCAGGTCAGCCAGATGCGCGCGGAGATGCAGGCGCTGCAGCTGGCGCTCGCCGAAACGGCGGAGCTGGAACGCCAGCGGGTCTCGAATCTGACCAGGGCGCTCGGGGAGCCCGCCGCGCCCGCCGAGAGCGGTGAGCCCGCGGCCGCGGCGCCGCCTGCTCCGGCCGCGCCCGACGCGAGCAGCGAAGGCAAGACCCGCAAGTCTTCGCGTCATCACCACCATCGCCACGCGTCGCGCTCGCGTTCGAGAGACCGCTGATCACTTCCGAATCGTCGCCGTCGGGATCGCGCTAGCGACGTCCGCGCAGATCGATCCGCGAAAAGGGCACCGCTGCCGCTGCGGCTGCAGGCGGCCGCCGGGGAGGCTCGGGATCGGGCCGCCCGATGCCGAGGAGGGTCGCGACCCAGGGCGGCGGGTGGGCGGCCGCGAACTTCTTCATGAGGGCGATAATCCTGTCCCTTCCTGTTCCGTTCAGCATTCGTCGGAGGTCATCGTCCTCCGGGCCGCCAGGCGAGCTCACCCTTATCAAGTGCCATCCGACGGACGGAGTGTCAATCGATGCGGCCGCCTATCCGCGCACCGTCGCCTTCGTTCGCGCTGGTTCGGCTTAGAATCGCGCCCAGCATGTGCAGTCGCGCGCGCGCCGGCGTCCTGCTCGCTCTCGGCCTCCTCGCGGTGACCGCCGCCGCGTGCGGCCACGCCGGGCCCGACACGTGCGGCGGCTACAGCGTCGAGCGGCAATGGGACCGGCGGTTCCGCGTCACGGTGTCGGCGAAGGTGACCGCGCCGCCCAACTGGAAGCTGGACGAGGCCGGCAACCCGTTGCCCGCCTCGTTCGGCGGCGCCGGCGTCGAGGAGGCGCGCACGCTGTACTGGCGCGTCGCCCGCCAGCGCTGCATCGACCTCGGCTTCCACGACCACGACGGCCGCGCGCAGCTCGAATGGCCCGCGGAGAAAGAGGTGACCTCGGTCTCCACCTGCGTCGATCCAGCCGCGCGCGGCAAGCTGTCCTACGCGATCCGGATCTGGGGCGACCACGTCAGGTGCGCATACGTCGAGTACCTGTGACCCCGCGCGCCGCCCACGCCTTGATGATCCCCAGCGTCGAGTCGCCGCGGTAGACGCTGGCGCGCCCCTGCGGCTCGTCG
>DATFXS010000124.1:0-4308 GCA_035315605.1 Polyangia bacterium | reverse complement strand
GCAAACGATCTCGTTCAGGTCGCAGGTGTCGAGCGGCTGCACCTGCTTGGCGAGCGCGAACACGTGCGCGCCGCCGTCCGTGCAGTCGAAGCCGAGGCTCATCGGCTGCGTCACCGTCAGGCGCAGCACCTGCTCCTTGCCGTTGCCGCGACCGCACGACGTGGGGAACAGGGTGGTGCCGCTGGTGGTGTCGACGCTGACCGCGCGCCGCGTCCCCCAGCTGAACGACCCGAGATCTTGACCGGGCATGCAGGACGGCGGCGGGCAGCTCGCGATGCCGAAGCAGGACGGATCGGCGCAATCGATCAGGCCGTTGCCGTCGTCGTCGATGCCGTTGCCGCAGATCTCGATCTTGGGTCCGCTGAACGCGGAGAAACGGAGGTTGATGAACCCGGCCTGCGCGGCGCTCTGCGCCTTGACGATGAACACGTACCGGCCCGCGGGCAGGCTGACGAACGCCACCGCGTTCGCCGAGTCGTCCTCGAACGCGCAGGAGAGCTGGTCCGCATCGCACGCCAGCCCCGGCGCCGGGAACTGGTACAGCGCGAAGATGCTGCGCGCCGACTGGGCCTGCTGGTACTGCACCTCCAGCCCGGCGGTCTCGGCCAGCGTGAAGGCGATCGCGATGTCGCCGCCCGGCATTCCCGCCGAGCAGGTCGACTGGAAATCGTCCGTCGCGGTGCGCGTGTTCGTCTGGACGTTCTTCACCATGCCGCCGACCACCAGCGTGCCGATGTCGAGGTCGGGCGCGCACTCGCTGCCGACGCAGGACTTGTCGTTCTTGCAGGCCAGGTCCTGGCAGTCGATGAGGCCGTTGCCGTCGTCGTCCTTGCCGTTGGCGCAGATCTCCGGCGTGACGGTGCCGGTCGACAGCGTGACCGACGTCGGTCCGGGTAGACCGGGGTACGAATCGACGATCAGCCAGTAGACGCCGGCCGCGAGCGCCGAGAACGTCTTCGACGCGGTCGGATCGTCCATCGCGTTCACGCAGTCGACGGGATTGCGGTCGCAGCGCTCGCTGGCGCCGGCGCGGAACAGGGCGACGACGTGCGCGCTGGTCGACCCCTGCTTGAAGTCCATCTTGACGTCCGTCGTGGCGGTCAGCTGGAACCGCCCGACCCGGCCGAATCCGCCGGTCGGCGCGCAGGTCGCGTAGCCGGTGCTGCCACCCGTGGTGTCGATGGAGCGCGTGACGCTGGCGCCGTGCACCGCGATGGTCCCGAAATCGACGTCCGCCGTGCACGCAACCGCGAGACAGCCCGGGAACGTCGTGCACTGCGGGTCGGCGCAGTCGACCAACCGGTCGTTGTTGTCGTCGATGCCGTTGTTGCAGATCTCCATGCCCATCGTCGGCTTGCACGCGAGGCTGCCCATGCAGTCGGGATCGGCGCAGTCGATGAGGCCGTCGCCGTCATCGTCCAGGTTGTTGTTGCAGATCTCCTGCCCGGGCGGCGCGCAATGAGGATCGCCGAAGCAACTGGGATCCGCGCAGTCCGCCAGGTTGTTGCAGTTGTCATCGACCTTGTTGTCGCAGATCTCCTGGCGCGACATGCAGTTGTCGCTGCCGCCACGGCCGCCCATGCTGCCGCCGCGCCCGCCCATGCTGCCGCCCGTGCCGCCGCGTCCCGCCACGCTGCCGCCCGTCCCGCCCCGCCCGGCCCCTCCGCCGCTGCCACCGCGCTGCGAGATGCTGCCGCCCGTCCCGCCATGCCCCGCGCCGCCGTCGGGACCGCCGCCGTGGCCACCCGAGCCGGGGCCGGCGTCGATCGAGATCGACCCGCCGCTCCCGCTGTGGTGGTGCTCGCTGAACAGGTCGCTGCGCCCGCAGGCGCCGGCGCCGAGAGTCAGCGAGACAAATGCGGAAAGTAAGGCTAGGCGATGAAAGCGGGGCATTGGCAGAAGTCTACATTAGAGTGCCTTTCCGGTAGAACCGCAGGTCATGGAACCGCTTCGCGTCCACAACCCCGCCACAGGCGAGCTGATCCGGGAGGTCCCGGCGGCCGACGGGCCCGCCGCGGAGGCCGCCCTCGCCCGGGCCCGGGCCGCCCAGCCCGCCTGGGGCGACCTGCCGTTCTCCAAGCGCGCCCGCATCCTGCGCCGGGTCGCGCGCGGCCTGCGTGACGACGCGACGTTTCTGGACATCCTCTCCAGCGAGAGCGGCAAGCCGCGCTACGAGGCGGAATGCATGGAGCTTTTCTACGCCCTCGAGCTCACCCGCTACTACACGGGCCGCAAAGGCCGCCGCGCGCTCGACGACGATCTCCGGCACCCGTTCGTGTTCACCAACAAGCGGGCGCGTGTCGTGCATCACCCGCGCGGTGTCGTCGCCGTGATCGGACCCTGGAACTGGCCGCTTCTGAACAACTACGGAGACTGCATCGGGCCGCTGGCGGCGGGCAACGCCGTCGTCCTGAAGCCGTCCGAGCACACGCCGCTGACGTCGCTGCGGGTCGCCGAGATCGCCGCCGACGCGGGCGTGCCGGAGGGCGTCTTCCAGGTGGTGACCGGGCGTGGCGACGCGGGTGCGGCGCTGACCGCCGCGGCCGACATGATCTTCTTCACGGGCAGCGCCGCCACAGGCAAGCAGGTCGCCCTGGCCGCGGCCGCCCGTCTGGTGCCGTGCGTGCTGGAGCTGGGCGGCAAGTCGCCGATGATCGTGCTCGCCGACGCCGACCTGGCCCGCGCCGCCCACGCCGCCGTCTGGAGCGGCTTCGCCCACAGCGGCCAGGTCTGCATCCGGACCGAACGCGTGATCGTCGAGGAGAAGGTCGCGGACCGCTTCGTCGAGCTGGCCGCCGCAGAGATCGCGCGCCTGCGGCAGGGACCGCCGGCGCTCGGGAAACCAGACGCGACCGACGTCGACGTCGGCGCCATCACCTTCGCACCGCAGATCACGCGCGCCGAACAGCAGATCGCCGACGCGGTCGCGCACGGCGGGCGCGTGGTCGCGGGAGGCTCCCGGCGTGTCGATCTTCCGGGCCAGTTCTTCGCGCCCACGCTGATCGCCGACGCGAAGCCGGAGATGGCCGTGATGCGCGAGGAGACGTTCGGGCCTGTGCTGCCGGTGATGCGCGTCGCGGACGCCGAGGCGGCCCTGCGCGCCGCCAACGACACGCCGATGGGGCTGTCGGGCAGCATCTGGTCGCGCGACGCCGCGCGCGCCGCCGCGCTCGCGCGGCGCCTGCAGGCGGGCAGCGTCTGCGTCAACGACACCCTCGTGAACTACTTCTGCGTCGAGGCGCCGCTCGGCGGCGTCAAGGCGAGCGGCACCGGTTTCCGCCACGGGCCGGAGGGGCTGCGCCAGTTCTGCCGGGTCGAGACCATCGTCGAGGACCACCCGCTGCTCGGGTGGCTGTCGCCGCTGCTCGGGCGCGAGCTGACCTTCCCGTACAAATCGCGCACGCAGCGCCTGCTGCGCTGGTTCATGCGCTTTTTCTACTAAGCGGACGGGCGGTTGGCGGTGAAGCGCTGGATCGTCGTGAGCAGCTCCTCGAAGTCGATCGGCTTCCGGATGGCGCCGTGGGTCTCCAGGGCCCGCGCCTTCTCCTCCATGTGACCGTCGGCGGAGAGCAAGACCACCGGCACGCCGCACAGCACGGGATCGACTTTCTGGACCATGCGGAACTCGGAGCCGCTCATACGCGGCATCATCAGGTCCAGCAGGATCAGCCCGGGTCGGCCGCCGGCACGCAGGTAGCCGAGCGCCTGCTCGCCGTCGGCGGCGACCTCGACGCTGTAGCCTTCGTCGCGCAGCGCCTCCGCGAGGGCTTCCCGCACGTCGAGATCGTCCTCGACGAGCAGGATCGTGAATTCGTACAAGGCAGTTCATTTTACCCCACCTCCACGGCCGCGCTTCGAACAGCACAGCCACGCGGCCCGGTTTGAGGCAAGCTGTCGGGCGGCGTGATCGACCTGACGTACTCGAACCGCATCGAGCCGCTGCTTGACGCGCTGGCCGTCAACGTCGCGGCTACACAGGCGACGCTGTACGACCCGGTGACGGTGCTGGTTCCGAGCGCCTCCGTCGCCGATCACCTGCGGCAGGGCCTGGCGCGGCGGCGCGGCATCGCCGCCAACGTCCAGACCGGTTTCTTGCGCGGCTTCCTGCGCGACGTCGCCGAGGCCAGCGCCCCCGGACTGCGCATCGTCGATCGCGACGTCATCGAGGGCGAGCTGCTGGCGCTGTTCCACGACGCACGCCGCCTGGCGCCGGCGGACCTCGCGGCCGTCCGCGTGTACCTTCACTCCTGGGACCCTCAAAGGGTCCCAGACCCCCCGCGATGGGACTCCGGCGGCAAAGCCGCCTCC
>DATFXS010000123.1:0-4081 GCA_035315605.1 Polyangia bacterium | reverse complement strand
GGCGGGAGCAGCGCCGGACGCGGCGGCGCCGGCGGAAGCGCCGCCGGAACGGGCGGCGCCGGACGCGGCGGCGCCGGCGGGAGCAGCGCCGGAACCGGCGGCTCGGTCGGAACCGGCGGCGCGTCGGTGGCCTTTCCGCTGGTCGCGTCGTCGAATGGACGCTACCTCCAGGACCAGAGCGGCACCCCGGTTCCGATCCTGGGCAGGACAGCCTGGTTCCTGCTGTCACGCCCGGTCGCCGACTACGGTGATTTCCTGACGGACACGCTGTCGCGCGGTTACAACGCGATCGAGGTGACCGTCATGCCGCATGACCTGCGCGGCAACAATCCGCCCCACAACGGCGCCAACGACGTTCCCTTCCTGAAGCGACTGGACGGCGGGACCTGGAGCGGATCGCTCTCGTACACGAACGCCAGCACCGAAGCGCCCGACTTCACCACGCCGAACGAGGCCTACTGGAGCTTCGTCGACACCTTCCTCGCGACCTGCGAGTCGCGCGGCGTGCTGGTCTTCCTGTTCCCCGCGTACATCGGCGCCACCGCCGGCGACGAAGGCTGGGGCCAGGAGATTCTTGCCAACGGCCCGACCCGCATGACGACGTACGGCGCGTTCATCGCGTCCCGTTACAAGTCGCGCAAGAACATCGTCTGGATGGCGGGTGGCGACATGGGAACGGGCAGCTACCCGTTCAGTCAGGCGTTGACCGACGCCGAGAACGGGTTGCTGACCGGCATGAAGAGCGTCTCCGGCCAATCGTCCGTCCATTTCAGCGCCGAGTGGGCCTCCGAATCGATCGGCACCGATCAGACCAGCTTCGGCTCGCTGATGACCCTGAACGGCACGTACTCCTGGACGGGCAAGGAGGCGACGCAGGGGCGACGCGCCTACGGCCACACGCCGGCGCTGCCGTCCTACCTGCTGGAGGAGCCGTACGACGAGGAAGGCCCCGACGGCAATGCCGTCAACCCCAACGCCACGCAGCCGGTCCGCCGATTCCAGTGGTGGGGTTGGCTGACGACGATCGGCGGGTACATTTCGGGGAACGGGTACGTCTGGGTGTTCAAGGACACGCCGGTCAGCTGGCGGAGCCACCTCGGCACGCCGGGGACGCTGGACATGGGAAGGCTGAACGCCTTCATCCGATCGATCTCCTGGTGGCAGCTGGTGCCGTCGGGGCTGAGCGGACTGAAAACCCTGGTGACGGCGGGCGGCGGCAGCGACGGCGACGCGGGCTACGTCAGCGCGGCCGCCACCCCGACGGGAACGCTCCTGGTGGCGTACGTGCCGCCTGCCCATTCGGGCACCGTCACCATCGACATGACCGCGATGAGCGGCGCCAACGTGAGGGCGCGCTGGTTCAACCCGACGACGGCGGCTTACACGACCATCGGGACATACCCCAACACCGGCTCGCAGGCGTTCACGCCGCCGGGCGACAACGGCTCGGGCAACGCCGATTGGGTCCTCGTGCTCGATCTGCAATAGCGGCTGCGCGTGTCCAGCGACCACCACCTCAAGTACCGGGCCGACGTCGATGGCCTGCGGGCGATCGCCGTGCTGCTGGTCGTGGGCTTCCACGCCTTTCCCGGTCGCATCCGGGGCGGTTTCATCGGCGTCGACATCTTCTTCGTCATTTCGGGGTTCCTGATCGGCGGCATCATCATGCAGGCGATCGAGCAGCGGACCTTCACCTTCGCCTGGTTTTACGGGCGGCGCGTGCGGCGAATCTTCCCGGCGCTGGCGCTGATGCTGGCCGCGGCGCTGGTCGCCGGCTGGTTCCTGCTGCTCGCCGACGAGTATGGCCAGCTCGGCAAGCACGTGTTCGGCGGGACGGCGTTCCTCTCGAACTTCGTCCTGTGGAAGGAGGCCGGCTACTTCGACACGGCGGCCGACAGCAAGCTGCTCCTGCACCTGTGGTCGCTGGGCGTCGAGGAGCAGTTCTACATCGTCCTGCCGCCGCTGCTGCTGCTGGCCTACCGCCGGCAGTGGAAGGTCGGACGCCTGGTGGCGGCCATCGCCGTCGGGTCGTTCGTCCTGAACGTGGCGCGCGTGGGCCGGCATCCGATCGACACGTTCTTCCTGCCGCTGACGCGTTTCTGGGAGCTGCTGGCGGGGACGCTGCTCGCGTACGGAACGCTGACGCCGCCGACGCGCTGGCCGACCGGGACCGGGCGGCGCCGCGCGGAGACGCTGGCCGCGCTCGGGCTGGGCGGCATCGCGGTCGCCGCGGCGGCCCTCAGCAAGGCCAGCCCCTTCCCCGGCACCTGGGCGCTGCTACCCGTGCTGGCGACGGTGGCGCTGATCGCCGCCGGGCCCGAGGCCTGGATCAACCGGCGTCTGCTCTCCTGGCGGCCGGTCGTGTACGTCGGGCTGATCAGCTATCCGCTGTATCTCTGGCACTGGCCCGCCCTCGCCTTCGCGCGTATCGCCACGGGGGGCGCCACGGGGATCAAGGCGCGGCTCGCCGCGGTGGCCGGCAGCTTCGTGCTGGCGGTCCTGACCTATCACTTCGCCGAGAAGCCGATCCGGACCGGGCGTCGCGCCGTCCGCGCCAAGACGGCGGGGCTCGGCGTCGCCATGGCCGCGCTCGGCGCGCTGGGCGCGGTGGTCTTCGTTCGCGACGGCGTCCCCTCGCGCCCGATCTCGCAGCTCAACTCGCGCATCGAGCGCAACCTGCGCTGGCATTACTGGGGCGACGACGCCTGCATCGAGCGGTTCAAGGTCGTCCCCTGCCAGATCAGCGCCCCCGCGCCCGAGGTGATGCTGCTCGGCGACAGCCACGCCAACAGCCTCTATCCGGGCCTGACGCTGATCGACCGCCCCCTGTGGGTCGTCGGCGTGGGGGCCTGCGGCCCGTTCGACGGCGTCGACCAGGTGGTCGACCGCAACGCCGACAAGCACATGTGCACGGGCAAGGACTACGTCGCCGTGAACGAGCGGATCATCGACACCGTGCCGTCCATCCGGACGGTCCTGATCAGCGCCTACTGGCGCTCGTACCTCGACGGCCACGTGGCCAACGCGCATGAACGGGAACAGTGGGGTTCGCTGAACTTGATCGCCAGGCTCCCGGAGGAGCGCCAGCTGGCGCGCCGCGATCTGATCACGGCCAGCGTGACCCGGACGATCCAGTACATGCGGACGCGCGGCAAGACGGTGGTCTTCGTGCGCGACGTCCCCGAGATCGCCGACGAGCTGAAGGAATACTGCCGGCTCAACGACGCGGCCCAGGCGACGTGCGCCATTCCGCGCGCGCTGTTCGAACAGCAGCGCGGCGAAGAGACCGCGCTGCTGGCGCGGCTCAAGCAAGCCGTCCCCGAGCTTCTGGTGTTCGATCCGTTGCCGCAGCTCTGCGACGCCGAGCGCTGCTACCTGATGAAGGACGGCCACCTCTTCTATCGCGACGGCCACCACCTGAGCATCGACGGCAGCGTCCGGGTCGGAGCGGCCCTGGCCGCGCTGGTCCGGGAATCCAGCCCCGAGCCCTTCCACTAGCCGGGTTCTAAGCGGGGCGGCGCACCGCTCGCTGCGGGGTCCTGTCGCTCCGGCTGCCTCCCCGCCGAAACTTTTTCGGCGAGTCGTGGTCTTACGCAAAGTTACTTTGCTCGTCATACGTTCGATCGGGCGGGCTCCCCCCGCCCCGCGCCGAAAAAGTTTCGTCGGGTCCCCTCCACTGCGCCACCCCTCGCTCGCTTTGCGCCGCGGGTAGGTCGACCTGATTCTAGGGTGCGCCCCGACTCTGCATCGGCGGCTTTCGGGCGGAGCGAAGCGTTGCTGTGAGACGAGCGGGAGGGACGGCTGTTCGGTCGGCCGGAGCGTAGGCGGCCGCTTGGATCGTTGCGGCCGACGGGATTCCAAGCTTGCTCGCGGAGGACGGCCGAACAGCCGTTCCTCCCGCCCCCGCCGAAGAGTTGAGCGAGCGAAGCACGAGATGGGCGCGGATCAGCCGCTGATCGGCCGGGGCATGTCGGGGACCGCGCGGGCGAGGAAGTCGACCAGCGTCGAGTAGGCGCCGCGGGCCCGCGCCGGGAGCATGCGCCCGAGCCGCTGCAGCCGCCCGCGGTCGGCGCTATCGAGG
>DATFXS010000122.1:0-23819 GCA_035315605.1 Polyangia bacterium | reverse complement strand
ACCCCGCCGGTGCCGGGCGAGACGCGAACGATCAGTCAGGCCGGCTGCGCACCGACCGCGCTCGCGATGCTCGACTGCGGCCTGCGCGACGCGCACTCGCGGCCCGAGGCGGTCGCGGACTTCGCCGTTCACCAGGGCTTCAGCGGTTCGCCGCATTTCTCGGGCACGAACACCGCCGGCCTCGCCCGAAAATGGGCCCACGAATGTGGCCTCGGCTTGACGGCGGCCACGTCGTCCAATCAATCGAGGAACGTCGACACGCTCAAGGCTGGTCTGCTGGCGAACGGCATCGCGCTCGTCAGCGTCGGCGTCGACCGCAAGAACGGCCTGGGCCATTTCACCTCGAAAGGCCACGTCATGGTGATCAACGGTTGCGCCACGCGCGGCGGCGAGGAGTGGTTCGCGATCGCCAATCCCGGGCGCGAGGACCAGTCCGACGTGCGCCGCCACCCCGGTCTTCTTGCCACGGACAATGACGTCCTACAGCTCGGCGGTGCGCACCACGGTGTCGGGCAGGTCTGGATCTCGAGGAAACAGCTGGAGGCAGAGATGAAAGGTTGCTTCGTCTTTCGTTCGGGAGTGGAGTCGTGAGCGCCCGCTGCTGGATGGCGTTGGCCAGTTTCGCATCGATGCTGGTCGGTTCGGCGCAGGCGCCGTTGGCGGCGTCGGACAAATGGACCCCTGACCGGGTACGAGCGTTCGTGCTTCATGTCGAGGGCGGGATGCTCCATCTCGCTGTCGAACAACTAAAGGCGCACAGACGCTTTCAGGGGACGTGTCAGGGCTCCGCGGTCCACGGCGGGAACGAGAAATCGGTCGCGATGCCGCGGATTCAAGCGATGGTGACCGGCAAGGCGCTCAGCTGCTACGTCGCGAGCTACCTTGGTTGCAGCGACGGAGATTGGATCGTTGGATCCACACACCTGGTCAACATTCGCAGGCCGTTTACGCGCGCCAAGGTCACTATCATCGAACAGACCGCGGACCGCGTCGTTGCGGATGTTGCGGAGGTCTCAACCGACGACCTCGCGTTTCTCACTGCGCAGGTTGTCGAGGGTGACAGCGACGAGAGCCGCCCTTACACCGACGCGGAGGTCGCGGCCGTCAAGGACGCCTCGCGCTACACGATCACGCGCGGGAGCGACGGCGTCTGGCGGATCTCCGATCGCGTGCCGAGCTTCAAGTGGATCTGCGAGGAGAGCTCGGTACAGCCGCTCCGCAAGTAGGCGGCGTCGCCGAGCCGTCACGCGTGCGCGGGCGAGGGGCCGGTCGCCTTCGGCAGGTCCATCCAGAAGCGGCAGCCGGCGCCGACGTGGCTTTCGACGCCGACGGCGCCGCCGTGGGTCTCGACGATTCGCTTCACGGTCGCCAGGCCGAGGCCGAGGCCGGGGTGCTCGACGCCGGCGCCGCGGACGAAGGGCTCGAAGACGGTCGCCTCCGTCCCGGGCCGCAGGCCGGGACCGGTGTCCCGCACCTCGATGTGGACCCGATCGCCAACCTCGACGGCCAGGATGTCGACGCGTTTTCCGGGCGCGCCGTCGAGGTGCGTGATGGCGTTCTTGACCAGGTTGGACAGCGCGGCGGTGAGCAGGCCTGGGTTGCAAGCGACCGAACCTGACGCAGGGACCGACGCCTCCAGCCTTGCGCCGGCTTGATCGGCGAGCGGGCGGTATTCGTCGAGCACATCGTCGACGACGGCGCGGACGTCGCCACGCTCGCCGGGGCCAGGGCGCGCCCCAGAGCGCGCGAAATCGTACAGCGCCTGCGAGATGCGGGTGACACGCTCCAGCCCGTTTGCGCCGCGCAGAAGCTTCCGTCGTATCGCCTCGTCGGACTCCGCCTTCAAAGCGGCATCGATCGCCAGGCGCGTCGACGCGAGCGGGCTGAGGATGTCGTGCGAGAGGCGGCTCGCGAAGGTCTCGAGCTCTGCGTTTGCCGCCTCGAGCAGGGCGGCGTGCCGGCGCTGCAGCGCTTCGTGCTGGGCGCTGAGACGGTAAACGAGCATTGCCGCGATCACGGTGAGGGCGACGCTGGCCAGCGCCAGCGCGGTCGCCGCTTGAAGCGAGCTTCGGCGGCGGCGCGCGATCAGCCGCCCATCCTCGTCGGCCCCTGCGCCGTTCAGCTGGATGTCGCTCAGCAAGTCGGCGCTGGCCCGGTCGACCGCGGGCCGGAGGGCGTTCCGCACCAGCCGGCGCGCCCCCGCGCCGTCGCCGCGCTGAACCGCGCCGATGATTCGGTCCGTCATGGCGCGCACTTCTACGATGTCCCGGGCGACGCGCGCCCAGAGCTCACGCTCACCGGGCGCGAACGGCAGCTTCAGGTAGTTCGCCACGTGGCGGTCGAGCTCGGCCATGGAGGCCGCGATCCGCTCCCGATCGGGATCATCTCCGTCGCCCTCGACGTAGTCGCTCACGAAATCCTGGATCCGGTGGAGCTCCGCGCGCGCAGACGCCAGCGCCACGATGCTCGGCGAGAAGTCCGTGACGATCCGCGAGGCCGCGTCGTCGATCGTCGACGCGAGAAGCTGCGAGACGGTCGTTTCGGTCAGGAAGCAGATGACGACGAGCGTGAACGCCCAGACCATCGCGCGCTTCCACCGAAGTCCCGCCTCATCCGGTGCGCGCGCGGCCACTCGTTGAAAGTGACGTTGCGGGTCGCGCGGCGCAAGGTAAGTTGCCGTACGGAACAGTAAGCGCGGTCGCGCCGCAAATGGATCACTGTACGGGCGGCGGCGGCGGCGGCGGCGGTGGTGGTGGCGCCGGCGGCGGCGGCGGAACCGGCACCGGCGGGGTCCCGGGCGGGACCGGCGGCGGCACCGGCGTGGCCGGCGGCGGCGTGGTCGGCAACCCGGGCGGCGGAACGGGTTGCGGCGTCGGCATCGTCGTGTCGGGCAACACGCAGGCCGACAGATCGAAGAACAGGAACTCGAGCGCCTTGGCCTGAGGCGACATCTCGTTCGTCTTGCACCCGCTCGGGAACGGCTTGCTCGGGTCGGAGTCGTCGCCGCCGGTGGTGACGCCGTTGAACTGGATCGACTTCTGGATGTGGATGTCGGTGAACGTGACCTTCCCGCACTGATTCGCTTCGGGCGTACCGACGGGCGTGTTGAAGCTGAGGTACTGGGACGACCGCGGCGACGGGTAATAGATCCACTCGGTCGTGGGAGGATTGACGGTGTTGACGGAGTGCTCGGAGCCACTCACCATCAATTGCCCGAGCGTCGTGCTTGCGTTGACCGCCGCCGAGTTCAGCCACTGGGCCAACGCCAAGCCTTTGGGGAACCCCTGGTTGATCGTCAAGGTGACGTCGTTCAGCGGGTCCATGACGCTGAAGGGACCTGTCGCCGTGGCGAGGTCTGCCGGGCGTTTCTGCAGCCAGTAGAAATGCAGGTGGCTGACGAACAGCCGGCCGCCGCCGTTCACGTAGTTGGCGACGTTGTCGATGCTCGCCTGCGGTTTCATCGAGCTGTACTTGCTGGTACTCCCCTCGCACGACAGCACCATCACGTCGTAGCCCGCCAGCTTGGTCGCGTTGGACCAGAGGTTGGTCGCGGGCGCGAAGGCGCCGCCCGCCGAGAAGCTGTCGGTGCCGCCACCGCCCGCGTAGAGGTGCACGCGTGCCGCGCTGCCGTCGGTCCCGAATTCGGTGTCGGCAATGCCCATCCGGCGGAGGAGGCATTCGAGCGCGTCGGCGGCGCCGGTTGTCACCGCGATCTTGGGGATGTGGCCTTCTGCGGCGGTGCGCGGAAGCCGCGTCTGATCGGCGTTCGTGATCGGATTGTCGACACAGGCGGTGACGGTCGGAACGGTGACCTGCCGGCGCCACTTGCCGATCTGGATCACGACCGGGATGTTGCTGCCGGCCGGGACACCCGTCAGCGAGAAATGACCGTTGACGTCGGTCAGCGCGGTCGCGATCGGCTTGCCCGACAGCGCGACGCTGCACTTGTCGCACGACACGCCCTCCGGCACCGGATCCAGCACCGCGTTCGGGACGTAGACCTGAACGTTGTAGAGCGGCAGCTTGCCCGCCGGGTCGTGGACGGTTCCGCTGATCGACGTCGTCGCGGTGCCGGCGCACTTCGGGATGTTGCAGGCGATCCCGGTGCATCCGCCGGTCGTCATGCTCGGGCAGACGTTCGGCACGCCGGTGCCGCCGCCGGGCGGCGCGCCGCCGCACGTTCCCATCGGACAGGTCGTCGGGCAGTTGAGGGTGCCGCCGCAGCCGTCGCCGATCGTGCCGCAATACTGGCCGCCCCCCGTGGGGTTGCAGGTGATCTTCTTGCAGTTCGGATCGCCGCAGACGTTGGCGACGCCCTGGCCCGCGCAGGTGGCGGGCGCCGTGCAGGTGCCGCAGTCCAGAGAGCCGCCGCAGCCGTCGCCGATCGTGCCGCAGTACCGTGAGGTCCCAGCGTTGCACGTCAGCGGCACGCAGCCCGCCGTCCGGCAGACGTTCGACGTGCAGACCTGGCCGCTCGGGCAGGCGCCGCAATCCAGCGTCCGCCCGCAGCCGTCACCGATGCTGTCGCAGTACTGGGCCCCGCCCGCCGCCATGCACGTCCCCGGCGTGCAGTTGGTCGGGGCGCACGTGTTCGCGACGCCTGCACCGCCGCAGGTCGAGCCGGCCGGGCAGTCGCCGCACGACAGGGTCCCGCCGCAGCCGTCGCCGATGTTGCCGCAGTAGCGGCCGGTCGCCGTCGTGCAGGTGAGCGGCGTGCACCCGGCGCCCGGAACGCAGACGCCCATCGTGCAGACCAGGCTGGAGTCGCAGGCGCCGCAGTCCATCGCCTTGCCGCAGCCGTTGCCGACCGTGCCGCAGTAGTTTCCGGTGCCCGCCTGACAGGCGAGCGGCATGCAACTGGCCCCGCCCACGCAGACGCCGTTGTCGCAGACCTCGTCGCCCGGGCAGGTGCCGCAATCGATCATCCCGAAGCAGCCGTTGCCGATGACGCCGCAATACTGTCCGTTGGGCGGCGCGCAGGTGACCGACGGCGTGCAGACGCCGGTGTCCGGGATCGAGAGGTCGGGCGTCTGCTGCCGCGCGTCCGTCATCGCGGGCGCGTCGGGTCCGCCCGTCGGCGTGTCGGCGGCGCCGCCGTCGGCTCCGGGTGGCGTCAGCGTCGGCGATATGGTCCGCGCGCAGGCGCCAGCGCCGAATGCCATCAAAAAAACGATCCGGACGAGGGGCCTCCGGCGATAGGACATGCTCCGCTCCTTGGCTGTCCGGGGCGTGAGTGTCCGGCCGCGGTCGCCGCGGCTCGCCGTTACTACTAATGAAGCAATGCCTGACCGCGTCGCGCGCTGGAAACGTTTGCGTCAGGCCCCGCTCGACGCCGCGTCGATCCCCGCGTCCGCCAGCAAGGGGCTCGGCGCGGCGGTCACGACCACCCACAGCTGGTACGCGGCGCGCGTCACCCCGATGTGAAAGAGGTGGCGCGATTCGTCGTCGCGGCCGTAGCTGGTGGCGTTGGCGTCGAGCATGACGACGTAGTCGAATTCCAGGCCCTTGACCTGGCGGACGTCGGTCACCTCGACGCCGGGACGGAACGCGAATTCCTGGGCGCGGATGCGGCGCAGGGCCGGCACGTCGGCGCGCCGCAGACCTTCGTGGTAGCGATCGGTCTGTTCGGGATAGCGGGCGAGCAGCGCCACGGTGGCGCGCGGCTCGCGCGCCGCGAGGTCCCGCAGCGCCTCGGCCAGGAAACCGACCGCGGCGCCGACACCCGGGAAGCGGAATGCCTCGACGGGCGCGCCGCTGCGCGGGGCCTCCGGCGCTTCCGGATCGGCCAGCGGGCCCATCGCGGCGCGCGCCACCGCCATGATCTCGCGCGTCGACCGGTAGGCGATGCGCAGCGGCTCGATGGCGACGTGCGCGAGACCGAGATGCGCCAGCACGCCGCGCCAGTCGCCGAACCCGTTGTCGAGGAACAGGCGCTGAGACGTGTCGCCGGCGAGCGTGATGGACGGGACCGCCTTGCCGCCACCTCCGTCTGCGCCCGCGCCGCCGGCCGTCCGACCGATCAGGACCGACAGCTTCATCGGCGACAGATCCTGCGCCTCGTCGACGAACAGGTGCGCGAACGGATGTTTGGCGCCGCGGAGAAGCTGGCAAGCGCGCAGCAGGATCGCGACGTCGTCCGCGTCCAGGATCGGCAGATCGTCCTCGGTCGGCAGGCCGTCGATGCCGGTCGCGCCGCGCACGTTTTGATCGTCGTCGTCGTCGCTGCCTTCGACGCGGCGGACACCCTCGGGCAGATCGCTGTCGACCGTGCGCTGGCCCGGCTTCTGGGCGAGCCCCATCGCCGTCCAGTGCGTGTCGGGCGACGGCACCTCGGCGCGCGCCGCTCGCTTTCGCGCCTTGGTCCGCGCGCGCCGCGCCTCGCGCGGCGGAGGCGCCGCCCCTTCGCGCGGATCGCGCGCCAGCACGGCGCCGACCCGGTCGGTCATGAACGCGTGCGCCTCGAGCACGTCGCGCTCGGGCACTGCCATCTCGGCGGCGTCGCGCACCAGCGCCAGCAAGCGCCCGCGATCGGTCAGCAGGTCCGCCCACAGCTCGACCGCCGCGCGCGAGCCGGGCTTGCCGCCGAATGATCGCGCCCGGCGTTCGAGATCGTGCAGCAGCGCCGGGTGGCTCTTGACGCGCGTGACGGCGGGCGGCGCCTCGTCGACGACCGACGCGCGCAACCAGGGGATCTCGGCGCGCAGCGCGCGCGCCGCCAGCTTGCCGAACGTCCCGGCGCGCACGCCGCCCACGCCGAGCGACGGCAGCACCTGGCCGATGTACGCCGCCAGCGCCGCGCCGTGCGTGACCACCGCCAGCCGCCGCGCCGGAAAATCGGCGGGATAGGTGTACGCGAGGTAGGCGAGGCGGTGCAGGCCGACGGTGGTCTTGCCGCTGCCGGCGCCGCCCTGGATCACCGCCACGCCGGCGCCGCGCGCGGTGATCAGATCGAACTGTCGCGGATCGATCAGCGCCGCGATCTCGGGCAGGTGGCGATCCAGCGCCTGGCGTCCGGCGGGCGCCGCGCCCAGCACGCCGCGCGCCGGGCGGGACGCGGTCTGCTCGCCGCCGGCGAGCGCGTGGGCGGGCAGGTCGGTTCGTCGCCAGGGGCCTGTTGAACCTTGCGCGCCGCGCGAACCGTTGGCGGCGGCGCGGGCCCAGACGCCCTGGGGACAGGCGACGCGAAGGAGAACGCCGCCCTCGATCGTCAGTGTGCGGCGCGCGACGACGTCGCCCTCGACGTCGCGGTCGCCGAAGCGTTCCTCGTAGTCGCTCCCCTCGCTGTAGCGATAGAAGAGCTGGCTGACCGGCGCGTGCCGCCAGTCGACGATATTGACGCGGGCGGCGCCGTCAACGAAGGTCGCGCGCCCGATCAGCACGTCGCGTTCGATCATGCCGCGGCCGGCGACGCGCTCGCGCAGCCGCAGGTGGCCGAAATAGGGCGACGCCGGATCGACCAGGAACGTCTGGAGATCGCCGCGCGTCGCCGAGACGCCCTGCAGGCGTTCCATCTGCGCGACCAGCGCCGGGACGTCCTCCAGGCGCGCCTCACCGATCTCGTCGCGCAGGGAGACCATCTCGTCGGCGTAGCCGCGCCGCCCGTCCGGCGGCGGTCGCGCCGCCGCCGTGCGCGCCGACAGGCTGGCGAGCACGCGGGCGAGCAGCCGCTCTTCCTCGGCGGGGATGGCCGCGTCGTCGCCAGGTGCGTTCGGGTCGGCGTCGTCCGCCACGCCCGGAGGCTACACGACGGCGCGACCCACGGCTCGGGCCGACCGACGCGAGCGGCGGCGCCGCCACGCGATCGGCACCGCCGCGAACGCGATCAGGGTCAGCACGGACGCCAGGTTGCTCCTGGTGTTTGCGAGCTCGCAGCCGCAGCCGTTCGAGCCGGCCGTACCTTTCGAGCCGCCGGCAGCGCCGCCCGCGCCTGCGCCTCCGCCGCCGTGGCCGCCGGATCCAGCCGCGCCACCGGCGCCTCCGGCTCCGCCGCGACCACCAGATCCGCCGGCTCCGGCGGAGCCACCCGATCCGGCCGCGCCTGCAGATCCGCCGGCGCCGCCCGTGCCAGCCGCGCCGGCTGCGCCGCCGGTCCCAGTCGTGCCGGCGCCGCCCGCTGACCCACCTGCGCCTCCCGCACCCGCTGCACCGGCCGCTCCAGCGGATCCCCCCGCGCCGCCTGCGCCGCCAGATCCGGCGCCGCCGCCCGCGCCAGCTGCACCGCTGCTGCCACCCGCTCCGCCCGCGCCACCTGCGCCGGCCGCGTCCGAAGCGTCAGCCGGGCCGGCATCGGTCGGCACGGCTACGCACGTCATGACGTTGCCGGCGGTGCCGATCATCCATGCGCCGCTCGAGCACTGACAGGTGTAGCCGGTGGCGGGCGCCGCGCGATCCACGCACAGCGCACCCGCGTCACCGCCGTCGGCGCAGTGGTTGACGGCGCAGCCGTTGTCGTCGATGCACGTCGGGTGGCTGCCGCCGCTCGAGACGTAGCCTGTCGGACAACTGCAGCTCCAGGTGCCGGCGCCGCCAGCGGTGCACGTCCCCGACACCGCGCCGCCGCCGCTGCACGGATCGTTCTGACCGGCAGGCGCCGGGCAGACCGGAACACAGGCCGCTGACGACATACCCTGGTTGCTCGGGACGAAGCCGGCCGAGCAGCCGCAGTTGTGTCCGGTGCCGGGCGCGGCGATGTCCGTGCAGGAGGCGCCCGCGTCTCCGCTCGCGGCGCAGGGGTTCGAACCGCTCGACGTGCATTCGTCCTTGTTCACGCAGGCGGTGCCCCCGGCGCCGAGCACGTAGGCCGCGTTGCCGCAGGTGCAAAGATAGGCGGGTGGGGTGCTGCCGCCCGTGTCGTTGCACGAATTGCCGGCGGCCGAAGTCGCACACATCGAGTTGCTGGTGGCGCCGCAGCTCGTACACCCCGCCGCCGTCTCGGTGAAACCGCTCTTGCAATGAAAGGTGAACGACAGCGTCGGACTCTTGTCGAAGAACTGCTGGCCGCAATAAGAGGAGTTGGCGGCGGTGTTTCTGATCCGGAACCCGAAGTTGGCGCCGCCGTCGGCCCAGCTCTGGACTGCCGAGCACCAGGAGTTGGCGACGCCCGCGCACACGCTCGTGCCCGAAAAGAAACCGGCCGATCCGCCGGTCGCGAATGAGCCGGAAAGCGTCGTCCCCGCGCCACCGGCCGTCCATGGGTTCACGCAATCGGGCGAGGTCCAGCTCGCGCCGTTGGAGCACGTCGAGCCGAGCTCCCAGGAGAAAGCGGTCTGGGCACCGCATCCGCCACCCTGATTCCAGAACTGATTGACGAGATCGAGCACGTAGGTCGCACCGAGACCGTACGGCGCCGAGTAAGCGGCCGACGAACAGGTGAGGTACGGATCCTGATTGGGCGCGCCCGCCAGTGCTTGCACCGTCATGCCGAAGGTGACGTTGTCGACGATCTCGCGCCCGGCGAGGTTCGGGATCGTGAAGCGGACCAGGCCGTACTCCGTGTAGTAGCTGTTCCCGCCGACGATCACGTAGCTGCAGGCGCCGCTGCTGTTGGTCGTCGTGGCCGACGAGATGAAGGTCTCGGCCGCCACCGTCGCGGTGCGCGTCCCGGCGCGGGCGGAGCCGCCGGTCAGAACCAGACCGACACAGAGCCAGCCGCTCGCCGCAACACCGAAGCTCGCGCGCAGACCCACGTGGTCATCATCGTAACACGCCCCATGACCGATCAGGGCGCGCGCGAAGCGGCGCCTTCGACGCACAGCTTCGGTTGAGCCAGCGTCCACGACGTCGCCGATCCGTGCGCGTCGGCCTGGAGGCGTCCCTCGGCGACGACGGTCTGCCCGTAGGCGGGGACGTTGCAACACTGCAGCGATTCGTCGCCGGCGCAGCCCTGCCCGGCCAGGACCAGCGAGCTCGAGGCACCGCCGATCACGGCCTCCGCGTAGACGGTGTTGCAGCAGGTGTGCTCGTTGCATCCGACCAGCGTCGACGAGCTGCGGCCGATTCCGAGCGGACCGCGCACGCGCACCACCTGATTTTTTCGCGACGCCGCCGTCGCCAGGAGCTCGGTCCAGGCGGTCGCCTTCGCGCCGGCGGCGCAGGCCGGCATCGGGGCCAGCGAGCGGGTGCAACCCATCTGGATGAGGCAGTGGCTGCTCCATGACGCGGCGTCGCCGCTCTGGATGACGGCGGTCTCGCCGATCGGCGGCGGCGTGTCGAACGCGATCGCCACCGGTTGATCGGGCGCGCCCGGCGGCGAGTAGCCCTCGCCCCAGCAGACGATCTCATTGCCGGCGCGAATCGCGCAGGCGCTCGCGTCGCTGCCCGGGCTCATGATGAGGTGGGCGACGCGCTTGTCGCGCGAGAGCGGGATCGCGCCCAGGCAGCGGAGCTGGCCCTTGTCGTTGAAGCAGAGGCCGCGTGGCGCCACCCTGAAATGCGGCTCGAACTCGTTGATCCCGGCGATCGCAACCGGTTTGTCCGAGCACGCGGCGTTCGGCGCGGGCACGGGCCCGCCCAGGGTCGGCCACGCGCGCTTCAGGCTCTCCGGGCACGATCCGCGCGCGCCGAAGATCGCGTCGCGGCTGGCGCCCCAGCACTCGATCCCCTTGCGCGTCGTCAGGCAGGTGAAGAGATCGCCCGCGCCCAGCACCGCCATCTCGTCCGACTTCAATCCCGAGACGGGCGTGCGCGCGCACGGGACGGCCGTCTTGTCGACGGCGCACATCGCGGTCGCCGGCGCGCCGAGCTGGCCGTGGTCGCCGCGTCCCCAGCACATCACGCGAAGGCCGTCGCGATCGCCCGCCGCGAGCGCGCACGCGTGCCAGGTGCCGCCCGCCGGAAAATGTGCCGGCCAGATGTGGGGCACGAACGCCGGATCCTCGCGCTCGGCGTCTGGCCCGGGCGTTCCGCTGCCGCCGAGCTGGCCGAAGCGATCGTCGCCGCGGCAGAAGAGGCCGTGCCCTTTCGTCGTCTGCAGGCAGGCGAAGGTGCCGCCGATGAATACGTCGCCGACGCGATCGCCGCGCGAGTACGCGCTGTCCCAGGGGGCGTTGTTCGGGTTCAGCCACTCCCAGCTTTCGGGCAGCTCGCGCGCCACCGTGTCGCCGCGGCGCGGCCGCTGCCAGCAGCGGAACTTCAGCGCCGGCCGTTCGAACTCGCACAGGCGATCGGGCGCGGCCTGCAGCAGGTGGCCGGTCATCCAGGGGACGCCGAAGGCGCGCGGGTTCGGGCCGGCGTCCCAGCACTGCCAGGCGGTGCCGTTGCCGGCCGGAAAGCCACCGCACCCCCAGCGCTCCCCGACCAGGATCCCGCCCAGCCGTCTCGGCTGCGCCCCCGGCGGCGGGGCCGGGACGCGCCGGGCGACCGCCAGCGGCGCCGCGGCGCCCGCGTCAGGTTTCGGGTCGGCCCGCGCGGCGATCCCCGAGGACATCACGGCCACCAGGGCGGCCGCTCCGGCGAGCACGGCACGCGACACGTCAGGAAGGTATCACGGCGTCTTGTACGGTTGAGCCCCGCGCCGGGAACGTGACGCCGAACCGACCCGTTCCCCCAGCGTCAAGAAGCACTCTGAAAGGCCGATTCCGCTAGAATGCTCAGAGCGACGGCCTGAGACCGCCCGTGGAGCAAGTTTCCAACGTGTCGCGCGAAAGCCCCCCGCCGAGACGTCTCGACATCGCGGTGCTGTTCGACCACCTGAACTTCTTCGGTCGGGGGTACGAAGGCCAGCTGCGAGACGCCCTCTACAAGCGGGGCCGCGCGACCGGGCACAACTTGATCCTCGTTTATGGCGGCGCGCTCGACGAGCCGACGCTGGCCGCCGCGGACAACGCCATCTTCCGCGTGATCCGGTCCGACGATTTCGACGGCATCATCGTCGCCTCCGCGCTGCTGTCGGCGTACTGCGGCCCGGAAGGCGTCGCCAAGATGGTCGAGCGGTACGCGCGGGGACGGCTCTGCAGCGTCGGCTCCGCCATCGACGGCGTGCCGAGCCTGGTCCTCGACAATCGCTCGGGCATGGAGGCGGCCGTCGAGCATCTGGTCACGCACCACGGCCGCCGCCAGCTGGCCTTTCTCGCCGGCACGCCCCACAACCCCGAGGCCGAGGCGCGGTTCGCCGCCTATCGCTCGGTCCTGGAGAAGCACGGCATCGCCTACGACGAATCGCGCGTGGCGAGCGGGCAGTTTCTTCCCGCGCTCGGGCGCCTGGCCATGGATCAGATCCTGGATCGGGGCGTGCCGTTCGACGCCGTGGTCGCCGCGAACGACAGCATGGCCCTGGGCGCCATCCAGGCGCTGCGCGAGCGGAGCCTCCGCGTTCCGCAGGACATCCCGGTGACGGGGTTCGACGACCTGACCCTGGCGCGCCTGGGCAATCCACCGCTGACCACGGTCGCGCAGCCGTTCGATCGCTTCGCCGAGCTGGCCGTCGGCTGCATCGAGGACCAGGTCGCGGGACGGCCGGTGGCGCCGCTGACGGAGATCCCGTCGCATTTCGTGCGCCGCCAGTCCTGCGGGTGCGGCTACCGCGATCCCACGTCGCGGGATCCCCACCCGCGCGATTCGCAATCGCTGGGCGCGCGCATCGAGACGCTGAAGCCGCTGCTGGCGGACATTCTCAAGGCCGGCACCGACGACGGGTTGGCGGCGGCGAGCACGCTGGGCGGTGGCCTGGTGGCCGAGATCGTCGGCGAGAAGGAAGCCCTCCAGACGGCCATCGGCGCGCTCCTCGCGTCCACGCACGACGACGGCGAACGCCGCCGCGCCCTGCTGGGCGCCATCAATCTGCTGCGCAACGATCTGTCGGGCGACGTCGATGCGCGCGTCGAGCGATCCTTCTACGACGCGCTCAGCCTGGTCGCGATGACGAACACCGCGGCGCAGGTGCAGCACCGCCTGGACCTCGACGAGAGCGGCGAGCAGGCCGCCACGGCGTTCGACCTGGCGTCGCTGCGCGACTCGCTGGTCCGCGCCCTTCCCGCCGCCGGGGTCAGGACCGCCCTGCTGTCGTGCGTGGTCGAGGGCACCGCCTCGGAGCTCGAGCCCCTCGTCACCATGGTCGACGGCGTCGCGACGCAGCTGCGGGGCCGGTTCCCGGCGAGCAAGCTGATCCCGCCCGCCGTGCTGGACCTGGAACGCCAGAACACGTTGCTGGTGTTTCCGCTGGTGCACGACCAGGAGCTGCTGGGCGTGATCGCCTTCGACCAGCAAGACGGCAACAACCCCTACATCGGCTTCCGCAACCAGATCGCAGTCGTCCTGCGGAACATTCGCCTGCACCAGGAGGTGCTGCGCAAGACCATGCTGCACGAGCGGAGCGTGCAGGAGCGTCTCTCGACGTCGAAGCGCCTCGAATCGCTCAGCGTCCTGGCCGGCGGCGTCGCGCACGATCTCAACAACGCGCTCGGGCCGATGCTGGTCATTCCGGACCTGATTCGCACGCGCCTGACGAAGGTCGTGTCCGATCAGGGCGTGCTCACGGAATTGCGCGACGACATGGACAACATCAAGACGGCGGCCGAGCGCGCCGCGCAGACCATCAAGGATCTGCTCACCCTCGGTCGTCAGGGCCGGCGGGCGAAGGCGGACCTCGACCTCAACCGCCTGGTCAAGTCGTGCATGCTCAACGCCCCCTGGACGGCCGGCGCCAGCGGCAACGCGGCCGTGAACCTTCGCATCGACCTCGCGTCCGAAGCGCTTCCGCTGCAGGGAGCCGAGTCGCAGCTGGCGCGCGCGGTGTCGAATCTGATGCGCAACGCGATGGAGGCCGTCGACGGGCGCGGCGAGGTGACCATCAAGACCTCACGGATCGACGTCGCCACGACCAGCACGGGGTTCGAGACCATCCCGGCCGGTTCCTACGTCGTCCTCAGCATCGCGGACACGGGGTGCGGCATCCCGGCCGCCGACCTGGACCGCGTGTTCGAACCGTTCTTCACGAACAAGCGCACGGGCGAGAACTCCGGCACGGGTCTGGGGCTGGCGATCGTTCTGGCCGTGGTGAAGGAACACGACGGGTTCATCGACGTGGAGAGCCGCGTCGACGCCGGCACGACGTTCACGCTTTATCTGCCCGCCGGCGCGGCGCCCCAGCCCCGGCCGGTCGTGAAGGCGATGGCGCCGCGCGGAGACGCCAGGCTGCTGGTGATCGACGACGACGAGACCCAGCTTCGCACCTATCGGCGCGTGCTGAACCAGCTCGGCTACGCGGTGGAGACGTCGCAGAGCGGCGAACGCGCGTGCCAGCTGTTCAGAGAGGCCCGGGCCAGCGGCGAACCCCCGTTCGATCTGGTCCTGGTCGACATGCTGCTGGGCGAGGCGCTGGATGGCTTGCAGGTCATCGAGACGATTCAGGCGATGTTTCCCGGGCAGAAGGCGATCATCGTCAGCGGCCACGCCCCGAACGAGCGGGCCGACAACGCCATCAAGAGCGGCCTGGCCTGGGTGAGCAAGCCGTACGATCTCGACACGCTGGCCGCCGCCATCGCCGACACGCTGGCTGACTAGGCGCTCCGCTCGGCTTCCCTTTGGGGGCGGAGTGGGACGGTGAGCTCCTCGTCCTCCGCGAGCAAGCTCGGAATCCCGTCGGCCGCAAACGATCAGAGCGGCCGCCTACGCTCCGGCCGAGGAGCTCCCCGTCCCACTCCGCTCCTGCCGTTGCGCCTCGGCTCCGCTTCGGTGGGCCTCCGGATGGGGCGAAGCGTTGCTCATCGACGAGCGGATCATCTGAAAAGCGGTCCAGTCTCTCCGCGGCCGATCGTTCAGGGGCCGAAGCGGCCGAACTGATCGTCGGGGTGAGCGTTGCCGGCGCCGACCGCGCCGATGTCGGTGTTGCGGGCGCCGCCCGTGTCGTCGGCGGGATCGCCGGCGTCGATCAGCGGGCTGCCGGCCACCGGCGTGTACATCCCGCGATAGAGCGACAGGATCTGCGAGACGGTCACGTGCCGCAGCCAGATGTCGCCGTCGCCGATCGGGAACGGCACCACGCGCGCCTGCGCGAACTTGGGATCGGTGTTCGCGCCGCCGCCCACGTCGTGCGCGCCGAGGCCGCTTCCGCCGTAACGGGTCAGCTTGGTCGTGTCGGGGTTGTCGTAGAGGTTGTAGTCGGCGCTGGTGACGGCCCCCGACGCGATCAGCGAGGTGGCGTTCTCGTAGGCGAACCCCATGAACACGTTGTTGCGCGCGCTGGTCAGCACCTCGCCGGACGCCATCGGGACGAAGCTGCCGTTGGCCCAGCCGAGCTTGGCGCCGCCCACGTCCACCGTGTTGTTGTAGAAGGACCCCGACGACAGCGTCACGCCGCCGCTCGGATAGTAGGGGCGCTGGAAGTCGACGTTGACGAACACGTTGTGGTGAATGGGCGTGCCGGCCTGATTGTGGCGGATGAACGCCTCGTTGTTGTCGATCAGCAGGTTGTAGCGGAACTCGCCGCCCAGGCCCTGGATCATCCAGGAGCTGCAGCGGAAGACGTTGTGCTCAATCAGCGTCGTGTCGTTGGTCCCCTCGAGGTCGATGTTGTGCCCTTGCGACCAGCCGAACGGGTAGCGGTGGAACGAGAAGTTGCCGCGGATGACGACGTCGCTGGCGTTGTTCATCTCGATGCCGGTGCGGACGCCGATGAAGACGTTGCCGTCGGCGTCGTGGTCGCCGCCGATCAGCCAGTGGCTGGATCCGCCGTCGAACCGCACGAACGAGACGCCGACGTTGTTCCCCTGGAACTTCTTGGTGACGCTGGAATTGCCGGCGATCGTGAGGCTGGGGTGTGAACCGGCGTAGTCCGCCTCCGCGTTCACCGGTGTCAGGATGTTCGGCTGGAAGGTGTTGCCGGAGATCGTCACCGGCGCCTGATCGTTCGCGGTCAGCGACGGCGGCCCGCAGCGGTCGAAGACCGACCCGCTGATCTCCAGCGTGTTCGTGCCGCTGACGGTCACCTCGATGCCCGGGATGTCCATGCCGCCGAGTCCGATGATGTCCGCGTTGCGGATGATGAGGTGGCCGGTCCAGCCGGAGGCGCTGCGGATCCGCGATCCGTTGCTGCTGGTCAGCAGCGCGCGCGCGTCGGGCGCGCCGATCAGCTCGAAGTTGGTGCTGCCGCTCAGCACAACGTCGCTGGTCAGGTTCATCGACGGCCCGGCGTGCGGCGGCACGTCGATGACGGTGATCGGAACGTGCATGCTCTCGACGGTGCCGCTGGCGAGGCGGCTGCGCACGTACACCTCGTAAGAGCCGGCCGCGACGCCGGTCACGTCGACCTCGTAGTAGTCGATCATGCCGCCCGTGGTGCCGCTGGCGCTGCCGACCATCGTCGTGCCGAGATAGAAGTCGACGGTGGGCGCGTACCCGTTGACGCTGTCGTTGCCGTAGTCGGGCGCGTGCGCCCAGATCCGGATCGTCGCGGGCGCGAAGTAGGTGACGAACGGGATCGGGGTCATGACCTGGACGTAGGGGTGCGACGAATCGAAGAACGGCTCCATCACGGAGGCGCCGCCCGCGACCGTCACCAGCGCCGAGCCGCTGGCGCGCGCGTCCGCCGCGCTGGTGGCGCGGACGATGTAGCTGCCGCCCGTCTGCGGCGCCGTGTACAGGCCAGCCGCGGTGATGGTGCCGCCGCTCGCGCTCCAGGTCACGGCGGTGTTCGCCGCGCCGGTCACGGTCGCCGTGAACTGCTGCATGGCGCCCGGCGCGAGGTTGGCGGTCGCCGGTTGAACCGTCACGCCGACCGAAGAGACGCCGCCCCCGCCGCCGCCCAGACCGCTGCCCCCGCTGCCGCCGGGGACGCTGCCGCCGGTGCTGCCGGCGACGCCGCTGCCGCCTGTCCCGCCCGCGCCGCTGCCGCCCACACCGCTGCCACCACCGCCGCCGCGGCCGCCTCCGCCGGCCGTCCCATGACAGCCGACCGCCAGCAGGCAGATCACGATCGCAGATACATCACGCGCGATGAGACGACGCATGCGATCATTTTATCGGAAGCGGCGGACGCGGCGGTCAGTAATAAAGATGGAAATTGCCGCTCACGTGGACCAGCGCGAGCATGTAGAGCACGCCGTTCCAGTAGTCGCGGCCCGGCGTGTTCGTCGACCAGAGCTTGTCGACGAACGGCTTTCCGGTCGAGGTGGGCAGGCCGAAGCCGAGCAGTGAGTTGCACGACTGCTGAGCCACGCCGCTCGCGTGGGTCATCTCGTAAGCGCCGTACTTGGTCGCGTAGGTGTCCGTCTGCCAGGTGTCGGCGTTGTAGAAGTTGTGGTCCATCATGATGTTCGCGACGCAGCGGATCGTGTCGGAGCCGGGGCCCGCCTGTTGCGCTCCGGTGAAGGACGACCGATCGCCGATGACGCCGTTCGTGTCGATGGCGTTGTGGAAGAACGTGCGGCCGGCGTCGACGGCGGCGTTCCAGAACGCGGCGTTGGCGGTGTCGAAGCACGCCCACACCTGATAGAAGGCCGGCAACACATACGACCCGTCGGTCTGGTTGGAACCGGCGACGAACTCGACGATGTGGGCGCTGGCGTTGAACTCCATCGTCCGCATCATGTTCAGCACCCACTGCGCCTCGGTGCCGTAGTTGAATTTCCCCGACGTGTCACCCCACCGGGTGTGCGCGAAGATGAGGGCGGTCGCGAAGTACTCGTCGCCGTCGGGCGCGCCGCCGGTGGACAGCTTCGAGCCGGAGGTCGAGGTGTGCCAGGCGATCTGCCCGGTCCCGTTCGCCATGTGATTCTTCACGAACGTCCAGAGACGGTCGAACTTCGTCTGGTCGTTCAGCTGGACGGCGATCATCATGCCGTACGACATCCCTTCGGTGCGGACGTCGTTGTTGAACGTGTCCTCGACGTACGATTCGTCCGTGCCGGGCCCGTTGAAGTAGATGCTGCCCGATCCGCCCGGGTTGAAGAGCGACGCGTAGGCCGACATGACCTTCATGTCGCTGTCCGCCTGCGTGTGGCCGGAGACGGTGATGAAGAGATTCGGGTACGACGTGGGCGCCGGCGTGCAGCCCGTCGTCGTGCCGCCGCTGCCGGTGGTGCCGGCGCTGGACCCGCCCGTCGATCCACCGGCTGCGCTGCCACCGGCTGCGCTGCCGCCGGATCCGCCGCGCGCCGCGCCGCCGGTCCCGCCGCGTCCGCCGGCGCCCGTGGCGGCGGAGCCTCCCCGTCCGCTCGCGCCCGCCGTTCCGACGCCACCGGCGGCGCCGGTCGTTCCGGCCGTTGCGCCGTCACCGGCCGCGCCGCTGCTGCCGGCCGATCCGCCGGCGCCGGCCGGACCGATGGTTCCAGCGTCGCCGCCCGTGCCGACGGTTCCGCCGTCGCCAGGACCGGTCGAGCCCCCGGTTCCAGCCGTGCCCGTCGATCCGCCGCTTCCGGTCGACGTCCCGCCGCCACCGCCCTTGCCGCCGTCGGATCCGGCGCCTCCACACGCGGCGATCGTGACCGCCGAGATAAGAGAAGAGATGACGCAGATCGACCCTAGAGACCGACGAGGGGGGCGCACCGCGATCATGATTCCCGCCGCTCAGAATCGGGATCGCAAACGGCGCCTCGCACCGACGGTCGGGCGCCGATCTGTGGGGCGCTGTAGGGAACTGTGCCGACGAAGTTCTTGCAGCCTCGGGTGACGCGCACGAACCGCGTTGCGCGAACCTTCAATATCCGGTCGCGCCCGATGGCCGTGTCGACGCGGCATGGCCATTGCTGTTTTCAGCAGCGGGTCCCATGCGCAGGTGGAGCTGGCGTCGAAAGATTCTGACCGCCCTGGCCGTCGTCATCGCCGGCCTGGGCGCGGTTTCGTACGCCCGTTTCCGCCCCGATCTCGAACGGGCGCGCGCGCGGATCGCGACCGGCAGTCGGATCGCGGAGACGCGCTGCGGACCGATCGAATACGCCGAGGCCGGCGACGGTCCGCCCGTGCTCCTCGTGCACGGCGCCGGCGGCGGTTTCGATCAGGGGCTGGCGCTGGGCGAGGGGCTGCCGGCCGCCGGCTTTCGCGTGATCGCGCCGTCGCGTTTCGGTTACCTGCGCACGCCGGTTCCCGCCGATGCGTCCGCGGAGGCGCAGGCGGACGCCCACGCGTGCCTGCTCGATGCACTGAATGTTCAGCACGCCGCGGTGATGGGCGTGTCAGCGGGCGGGCCGTCCGCGATGCAGTTCGCGCTGCGATACCCGGACCGCACGCGGGCGCTGGTGCTGCTGGTACCGGCGACGTACGCGCCGCGCGCCGAGGGCGCGGCGCCCCGGCGGGCGTCGCACGCGACGATGTTCCTGTTCGAGACCGCGCTCCGTTCTGATTTCCTTTTCTGGCTGGGGCGGAAGATCGCGCCCGGCGCCTACATCCGCGCGATTCTCGGCACGCCGCCGGATCTGGTGGCGAGCGCGCCGCCCGACGAGCAAGCCCGCCTGCAGACGGTGCTCGACGAGATCCTGCCGGTGAGTCGCCGGCGGAAGGGGCTGCTGAACGACGCGCGGGTCGTCTCGTCGCTGCCGCGCTACGACCTGGAGAAGATCGCCGCGCCCACGCTCGCCATCAGCACCGCCGACGACGGTTACGGCACATTCGCCGGCGCCCATTACACGGCCGAGCACGTCCCCGGCGCACGCTTCATCGGCTACCCGAACGGCGGCCATATGCTGGTCGGGCGCAGCGCCGCCGCCTCCGCGGAGATCCTCGCGTTCCTGAGAGCCATCAAGGACTAGCTGCTCTTCTAGATGGCGCGGAGGCAGGTGGGCGTCGTCCGGACGGCGGCGGTGGCCTCCGGCTTCGCCTGCGGGAGGGCGCGCGGCCTTCGGCGCATCTGCGCGATCATCAGACGGATCACGACGTGGCCCAGGACCAACGGCGCCGCCAGCCCGATGACGAGCACCGGGGCAAATAACCAGAAGAGGAACGTTCTGACCTTCTTGAGCATCGGATTCTCCCGCCTTGTGCGTGGTTCGGGGAAGCCATACGCAATCGCCAGGCCAGCCTCCGGGGCCCGGCGGGACCAGGGGTTGATCGCCGAGATGCGGCGCTGCCTTCGACGATCTGTTCAACCGCTGTACGGATTGCGTGGGAAGGCCTGTCGGGACCTTGCCGACGCGACGTGCTGTGACATAAGAAGCGGCATGATCACCATCGGCGACAAGCTCCCCGATGCGACCCTGACGGAGAGCACGGAATTCGGTGAGGCGTGTCCGCAGCCGCCCAAGCCCGTCAACACGGTGGAGGCGGCGCACGGCAAGCGCATCGTCGTCTTCGGCCTGCCGGGCGCGTACACCCCGACCTGCTCGGCCAAGCACCTGCCCGGTTACGTCGCCAACCTCGGCGCGCTGAAGGCCCGCGGGGTCGACGAGGTCTGGTGTGTCTCGGTCAACGACGGCTACGTCATGGCCGCCTGGGGGCGCGAGCAGGGCGCCATCGGCAAGATCCGCATGCTGGGCGACGGGAACGCCGAGTTGACGAAGAAGCTCGGGCTCGAGAAGGATTCGACCAAGAGCGGCATGGGCATCCGGTCGCAGCGGTTCTCGCTGCTGGTGGAGGACGGCGTGGTCAAACAGGTGAACGTCGAGCAGCCGGGCAAGTTCGAGGTCAGCAACGCCGAAACGATGTTGAGGCAGCTGGGCTGACCCGCGATGGATACCGAGGGCAGGCGTCGTTCGGACAACTTCGAAGATCGGGGGGCGGGCGGCCGCAACGCGGGCGGCGGCCTGGCGGGCGCGGCCTTCGTGGGGCTGCTGCGCACGATCGGCCTGCGCGGGACCCTGATCCTGGTCGCGGTGCTGGGGGTCGGTTACCTGATCGCGCCGGCCGGGATCAAACAGGCGATCCTCGGCGCCCTGTCCGGTGGTTCGTCCTCAGCGCCGAGCGGGCCCGGGATCGGAAGCAGCGTCTGCGCGGCTTCGCCGGCCTACGGCAAGGCCTGCGATTTCTCGCGGGTCGTGCTGGCGTCGACGGAAGACGTCTGGGCGGCGGAGTTCGGCAAGGGCGCGCTCCCCGACTACGGACGCAGCGTCTCGACGTACCGCAACCCGACGCTGGTCGTCTTTTCGGAGGGGGTCGCGACCGGCTGTGGCAACGCGACGTCCGACGTCGGCCCGTTTTATTGTTCGGCGGACGGCCGGCTCTATCTCGACCCGAGCTTCTACGACACGATGGCGAGGCGCCTGCACGCCCCGGGCGACTTCGCGCAGGCGTACGTGATCGCGCACGAGGTCGGCCATCACGTCCAGAACCTGATCGGCGCGCAGGGGATCAGGCGGAACGGCGAGGATCGAAATCACACGTCGGTGCGGCTCGAGCTGCAGGCCGACTGCCTGGCCGGCGTCTGGGGGCACACGGCGCGCGCGTCGCTGTCGATCACCGACGAGGATCTGCGCGACGCGCTCAACGCCGCCCACAACATCGGCGACGATGCGCTCGGGCACCGGAACACGGCGACCTTCACCCACGGCAGCAGTCAGCAGCGGATGCATTGGTTCCGGCGCGGCTTCGACAGCGGCGACGCCCGCCAGTGCGACACGTTCGGGGCGCCGCCCGGCGCGCTCTGACGACGCCCGCCGCTAGTTCGCCCAGACGGGCGTGTCGCTGGCGTCGAGGCTGAAGCCCTGCACGTCGGCGCGCAGCGGGCTGGACGCGCCCCCGGCGACGATTGTGCCACCGGTCGACGTCATGCCCTTGGTGATGGTCAGGCTGTGGCTCGAATTGATCGTCACGGTGAAGGTGCCGGAGGTCGGCTGGCCGGGGCTCGAGTCGGTGACCGACGGCGACAGGCGCGCGCCCGAAGCGTCCATCGCCTGCAGCACGTGCAGGGTGTAGCTGGCCGTCGCGTTGGGCGCGTCGTTGATCTCGAGCCGGTACTGGGTGTTCTGCGCGGGCGGGGGCGGCGAGGCGCCCGTCGACTCGTTGACGACCGTGCGGGACGACGGCGTCGCCGGCAGCAGCGTCGTGATCGCGAGCTGCTGGTCGCCGTTGATGCAGTTGACGTGGGTCGCGTCGACCAGCGTCGGGCTCGTCTCGCAGTGGACGACGAACGTCTTCGAGCGCGCCGCCGTGTCCGACTGCAGACGATCGAGGATGACGGTGGTCTCGATGTCGCGGAAGAACCAGTACTCCCGCTCGACGTGGGCGGCGGCGGTGTTGGGGCTGACGCTCGCCTGATAGACGCCGGTCAGGTCGACGTCCGCGTAGGCGTAGGCCGGCGTGCTCTCCAGTCGCCTGACGGACGGCGAGACGGTCCACGAGTTGGGCGCCCACCCCTGCGCCGACGTCGCGGGGCTGCCGTTGATGAACGGGACGTTGTGGGCGAAGCCGGTGTGCAGCAGTTGGCTGCCCGAGCCGCCGTAGCCCGCGACCGCCTCCGTGTAGCCGGCCGTCTCGCGCGTCAGCCAGCGCCCCTTCCGGTTGATCTGGAAGGCGCCCCAGTCCGAGTGGTTGTGCCCGTCGCTGTAGTGGTCGCCCATCTGCCACAGATACGAGGTGGCGTTGTCCGTCCAGGCCGAACGCCCCACGAGGTAACGCGGGCCCGCATCGTAGTAGTCGAGAGGCAGCGTGCCGAAGTCGGCGCCTGTTCCCACCGTGGTGCTGAACTTGATCGGCTTGTCGGCGTCGGGGTCGATTTTCGACAGCCACTGCGCGGCCCAGTTGCCGATGTTCGACCCGCCGTAGTGGCCGGCGGCGGCGATCATGAACGTTCCTTTTTCCGTCGACGTCGCGGGCGAGCCGTTTTGCCAGGTCTCGTCGTCGCCGAACGGGAACACGTCATAGCCCGATCGCATGCCGTTGGCGGCGACGGTCTTCTGCGGCGGGGTCATGTAGATGCGGTTCAGCACCGCGCCCTTCCAGTAGTCGGTCTGGCCCCAGAGGTCGAGCCCGGACGAATCGAGCGTCGGCAGCACGATTCCGCCCATGTAGTAGCTCTGGTAGGGGCCGTACTGCCCGCCTTCGAGGCCGAGGCCGCCGAGCGCCTGCCCGACTTTCGTCGCTGCCGGATAAAAGTCGTTCGCCAGCCGGGTGGTGAGGCCGTCGACCAGGAAGGACTCGGCGGCGGTCGAGTTCTCCTGGTAGCTCGCGACGCCCCACTCGAGGTCGTTGCGGACGTTGCCCCAGTAGTAGTTGCTCTGCGACATCCCGACGCCGCCCCACGACTGCATGTCGATCGCGGCGAGCCACTTGTTCCAGTTGTTCATGAACGTGGTGCGCTGCGCGTCGGTCATGACCCCGTAGCACCAGTCGTAGGTCAGGATCGACGTCTCGCCGTAGTAGCGGGAGTTGTCGCAGCCCGACTTGTCGGCGGTGCAGCTGGACAGATCGACGGCCAGCGTGAAGCCGATCGCCCAGGTGCAGTACATGTCGTTGCCGGTCATCATGTACGCGTAGAGCTGGTCGGGGATCGAATACTGGTCGTTGCGCGGCGTGAACGAGTTCGAGGCCCAGTCGGCCTTCGCGGCGGCGAGCCGGTCGGGCGTCCAGAACAGCCGCGGGTGATCACCCGGGATGAAGATCCCGTGGACAGTCATCCCGACTCCCGTGAAGCCGCCGCCGCTCGAGCCGCCGCCGCTGGTGCCGCCGCCGCTGGTGCCGCCGCCGCTCGATCCGCCGCCGCCCGACTTGTCCTTGGAGCCGCCGCCGCAGGCGGGCAGGGCGAGCGCGCTGAACGCGATGCCGAACAGCGCCAGGGCGGACAGAAGCCGGGACGAGGCACGTCCTTCGTAAGTCATGCGCCGCATTCTACTGCGTCTGGGTAACGACCGACGCGGCGGTTGTTCCTGACGCAGGCTCAGCCGGCAGCGGCGGCGCCGCCGCTCGGATCGAGCGGCGCGGGGGCGGAGGTGGGCGCAGGTGCGCGCCGGCGGCTGCGC
>DATFXS010000121.1:0-7934 GCA_035315605.1 Polyangia bacterium | reverse complement strand
CCCCCGCCGTACCCGTTGCCGCTCGGGCCGACGGATCCGAAGCTGCCCATCACGCCCGCGGGGGCCAGCGCGGGAGCGGCCTGCTCGGCCGCCGCCAGGTTGGAGACGCCCTCCGGCATCGGCAGCGGCTGGCGGACGGTTTGACCTTGCTGTCCCTGACCGCCGGCGTTGACGACCTGGGAGTCGACGGCGACGAACGACGTGAACGCGGTCAGCAAATGATAGTCCAGGCCCAGCGCGGTGATGCCGTCCTCGGCCGGCTTGCCCGCGCCCATCGCACGCTCGTCGTCGAGCAGCTCGACCCAGCGGCGCGCCCAGAGCCAGCGCAGCGCCCCGTTCTCGGCGCGCACGTCGGCCGGGCGGACCTCGACGACCTGTCGCAGCGGCCCGCCGCCGCTGGTCCCGCGCACCTCGATCCGACCGCCCGCGTGGCCGCGGTACTTGCCGAACAGCACCAGCGGCCGGCGCGCCATCAGATCGGGCAGCTTCTGCGGCGCGACCTCGTAGGCGTCGAATCCAGAGAAGGCGACGTTGACGCCGCTCAGCACCGGCTGCTCGATGTACGCGCGCAGCTTGTCCGCCTCGGCGGCCGCTTTGTCGGGGCGCAGCACCACGAACGGCTCGCCCTGCCCTGCGCGCGCCATCCCTTCGATCAGGCCGCGGTTGACGCTCGTGCCGATGCCGAACGCGAACAGGTTGGCCTCCGACAATCGCTCGCGGATGAAGCGGAACGCCTGCGCCTCGACGCCGACGTAACCGTCGGTGACGACGACGACCGAGCGCGAGAGCTGCTGGTTCGACTTCGGGATCTTGTAGGCCAGCTCGAGCCCGCCCATCAACTCGGTGCCGCCGCCCGCGTGGGCGTTCTCGACGTCCGCGATGGCCGCGGCGATCGCGTCCGGGCTCGCCGGGATCGATCCGCGCGGGCTGCGCACGTGGGCCGCGCCCGAGAACAGGACGACGTTGAAATAGTCGGTCGGGCGCAGCTTGCCCAGCAGGTTGCGCATCAGCGCCTTGGCCGTGTCGAGCGGGAAGCCGTGCATCGATCCCGACACGTCGAGCAGGAAGATGTACTCGCGGCCCGGGATCTGCGCGGCGGTCGGCCGGCGCGGCGGCTCCATCATCAGGGCGAAGAAGTTCTCGCGGCGCCCGCCTCCGCCCTCGCCCTCCCACAGCAGCAGACCGCTCTCGATCTTGTCGCCGGACAGACGGTAGCGCAGCACGAAGTCGCGGTTGCCGCCGCCGGGGACGCCCAGGGTCACGTCCGCGCGCGCCGGGCCGCCGTAAGCGACGGCGATCTGATGCGACGGCGACGCCAGCTCCTTGATCGGGATGCCGGTCTCGAGGTGGACCTTGATGTCGAAGCGGTACGGCTCGGGCAGCCCGGCCGACAGATGCGGGTTGGCCATCCAGTGGTCCTTCCCCGGATCGGCGCCGCCCGCATAGCGCGGTCCGACGACGGTCGGGTAGACGAACTCGTAGATCGATTCGTCGGGGACCAGCATCTCCGAGTAGTCCATCTCGACCGCGATCTTGTCGCCCGGCATGATGTTGGCGACGTTCATCGTGAACACGTTGGGGCGCTCCTGCTCGAGCAGCGACGCGCGCTTGCCCTCGCGCCGCGCCGCCTCGTAGCTCTCGCGCGCGGCCGCCTTGCGATCGATCTTCGCCTCGATCACGCGCTGGCCGATCTTCATCCGCACCCCGTGCACGGCCGCCCGGGTCGACGCCGGAAAGACGTAGACCGCCTCGATCGGAACGCGCCCCGTGTTCTCGAACAGCTGGTGCACCTGCACGCGCGCGATGACGCCCGCGATCGAGACGTCGGCGGTCGTCTCTTTCAGCGGCACCCGTTCGGTCCCCTCCGGCCCGCCCGCGCCCAGCACGGTCAGATACGGCGCCAGGCTGCGATCGCCGTCGGGCCGCTCGCCGCCAGTTCCGAACGCGTTGAAGGAGACGTCGCCCGTCCGATTGCCGATCTCGGCCAGCACATGGCTCGGGCTCGGGGGCGCCGCGACCGCCGTGGGCGGCGGCGACGCCGCAGGGGCGCTGCCCGCCCACCCCGCCACCACCGCCGAAGCCATCAGGACCATCTTCTGCCGAGCGCGCGCCATGTCGGACCCTCCTGGCCGGGTCGAGACGCGCGACTGCGGGAAAGGATCTCGTTCGGTGCGTGGCGCGCGTCAGGAGCGCGACACGCGCACCGTCACGTTTCCGACGTCCTTGGTCGTCCCTTCGATCAGCGCGTAGAGCTCGATCCCCTGGCCCCGATCGTCCATCCAGCTCTGCTTCGCGTCATCCCAGTCGAAGTGCCAGGCGCGGTCGCGGAACGCCACCCAGAGCTGGTGCGGCGACGGCTGCGGCGTCAACATCAGCCGCTGCTTCTCGAAGAACGTGATCGTCAGCGTCCCCTGCGAGATCGAGACCTCGGCGACATCGGGATCGACGTCCTCGAAGGCGCGATCGACCCGCGCGTAGGCGTCGTCCAGCAGCTGCCGATATCGTTTCTCGTCGAGGGCCATGTCTTCGCGCTGTTGTCTACGTCATCGGCGCGAAAACGCCATCCAGAAATCGAAGCCCGATCGCCGGACCAGCATCGGCAGCATGTCGCCCGTCTTGTACGCGTTGAGCGCGCCCGAGACGTCCGTCGGTGACCGCACCGCCGCCTTGCCGATCCGCAGGACGACGTCGCCGACCTTGAGGCCGGCCTGGTCGGCGGCGCTGTGGTCGGTCACGCGCGTGACGGTGACGCCGCGGCCGCCCGGCAGCCCGTTCGCGCGCGCCGGCGGCAGCTCCTGAACGTCGAAGTCCTCGACCGCCGCCTGGGTGGGCTCGTGGGGCAACGCGCAGCTCGCCGGGTGAGGCGGCGTGACGCCCTTGACGGTCGCGGCGCGCAACACGACGTCGCGTTCCATCCGCTTGCCGTCGCGCACGACCGCCAGCCGCGCGTGCGAGCCGGGGATGGCGAGCTGCGCGTTGATCTTGAGGTCCTCGCTGGTGACGACGGCCGCGCCGTTCCACGTCAGCACGACGTCCCCCGGTTCCAGCCCGGCCGCCTCGGCGGGCGATCCTTTCTCGACGCTGGCGATCAGCGCGCCGCGGCCCGACGTCAGGCGCAGCGCCGACTCCAGCGCCGCGTCCAGCGGCTGCGCGTCGACGCCCAGGAACGATCGCCGCGCGCTGCCGTCCCGCGCCAGCCGCGGCAACAGCGCCTTCGCCATGTTGATCGGGATCGCGAAGCCGATCCCCTGCGCCGGCTGCAGCGGATGCCCGGCCCAGAAGGCGGCGCTGACGCCGATGACGGCGCCGCCCGCGTCGATGAGCGGTCCCCCCGAATTGCCCAGGTTGATCGACGCGTCGGTCTGGATGAAGAACGAATAAAGGTCCTGCTGCTTCTGTTCGCGTAGCGTCGATCGATCGACGACGCGCTCCTTGGCCGAGACGATGCCGGCGGTGACGCTGTGATTGAAGCCGAAGGGATTGCCGATCGCGATCACGGGCTCGCCGACGCGCACGGCATCCGAATCGCCGAGGGGCAGCACGGGCAGCGGCCCCTTCGGCTTGATCTTGACCAGCGCGATGTCCGTCGCCGGATCGGCGCCCGCCACGCAGGCCGGCAGCTCGCGGCCGTCGTAGAGGCGGATGCGCAGATCGCTGACGCCGCGGACGACGTGCTCGTTGGTGACGACGTAGCCGTCGCGGTTGATGATGAAGCCGGTGCCGATCGACGTCCGGCTGGTGTCGGGGTCGGCGTCCGAGGCGGCGCCCTCGGTCACCTCGCCGCGCACGTGCACGACCGCGGCGCGAGCGCGCTCCGCCAGGTCGGCGAAGGCGGACGCCGAGATGGCCGGCTTGTGGCGGGGCGCGCTGATCCACAGCGGCGCCTCGTGCTCGGCCCGCGCGGGCCCGGCGAACAGGGCGGCGGCGAGCCCGGCGGCGGCGACGGCGACGGCATCGACCTGGCGGCGCATCCGACGAAGCTTACGCCATCGGGCCGCGAACGAGGCTAGTGCGTCGCCTTATCCAGCAAGTACTTGAGCTGGCGCTGCTCGGACGACGACAGCCGCTCCAGCGGCGCGCCCGCGTCGCGGCCGACGGCGGGCGGTTTCGCGGCTGGCTCTTCCTTGCCCTGGCTGCCGACGTGTCGAACCGCCTGGCGCGCCCCGTCGGCCAGCTCCTGCGACTCCTTCGTCTGGCCGATCGCGTGCAGGTGCTCGAACAGCGTGCGCGACCCGAGCTTGTAGGTCATGCCGAACCAGGCGAACGCCAGCAGGGCGACCAGGGAGACGCCCAGCTTTAGGAGAGTGAACATGCGCCGCCCTAGCGCAAGGTCTGGCTTGCGGACCGGAGGACGATCTGCCCCCAGGCGGGAACCTCGTCGCGCGAGCGCAGCCGACGCTGCAGACCCGCTACGACACCCCGTCTGGATGCAGAGGCGCCCAGCACCGACGCCCTCGGAAGCGTTCGGGACCGGTCAGCATTGGAAAATTCGCCCAGCATGGAGGGTTCCCATCCTTGGGCCCTCCGTCGAGGACGTCAAATTTTTTGGTCGTTCTCCGACGCGTGGGGAGCCGGCGAGCTTTGCTCGCCGCGTACCATCGCGGGAGGGTTCGGGTACCGAGGGGGTCATCGCAGCGAAGCTGCGATGCCGCGAGGTCGCGCTTTACACCCTTTGAGGGTTCCCGAGACTACGGAGCGAAGGCCTCAGCCCGACGGGACCAGGTCGGCGCCGGTCTCCTTCGCCATCGCTTCCAGCTTCTTCCGGCGCGCCCGCTCGATCATCCAGACGATCAGGATCGACACATTGAAAAGGCCGAACAGCGGCCCCGCCATCAACACCTGCGACAGCACGTCCGGGCCGGGGGTCAGCACGCCGCCGACGACCGCCGAAAGGATCAGCGCGTACTTGTTGAACCGCCACAGGCCGCGCGCGGTCACCAGCCCCAGCCAGCCCATCACCGCCAGCACCACGGGCAGCTCGAAGGCGGCGCCGGTTCCGAGGAGCATGGCCAGCATGAAGCCGACCATGTCGTCCATCTTCACCATCGGTTCGATCTCGAACGGCAGCACGCCGGCGAACTTTTCGGACAGCGAGAACAGAAAGGTGAGCGCGGGCTTGCTGATCAGCACGTAGCCGAACAGCGCGCCACCGATGAAGCAGACCGCGGTCGCCATCGTCACGACCAGCGCCATCCGCTTCTCTTTGCGGTAGAGGCCGGGCGCGACGAACTTCCAGAGCTCCCAGATGATGAACGGGCTGGCCGCAATCAGCGCGCCGTACATCGCCAGCTTCGTGTAGACCCAGAACGGCTCCGTCGGGCTCGTGAAGACGAACTTCGCGGGGCGCCCCAGCGCGGCCGCGTAGGCGACGCGCGCCGGCCGCGTCAGCCAGTCGAAGTAGGTCTTGAAGAAGAAGAACGAGCCGATCGTGGCGGCGATGAAGATCAGCGCCGCGTTGCGCAGGCGCGTCCGCAGCTCCGACAGGTGCTCGAGGAACGTCATGCGCGCCTCGTCGACGGCCTTGCGGTCGCGATCCTCGGTCACGCCGGGTCAGCCTTTCTTCGTCGCGGGTGGGGGAGGTGGAGGCGGCGCCACGCCGGGCAGCGGCGGGGGCGGCGGCGTCCCCTTCCGGGCCGGCATCAGGTCCTCCTCCGAGAGGGTCTGGGTGATGTTGGCGCGGTTGCTGTCCAGGCTGGAGATCGGCGGCGTGACCCGCGGGGGCCCCCCGAGCCGCCCGGGCTGCAACGGCGCCGGCGTCGGCGAGCGCGGGAAGGTGCCGATCGGCGGTCCGTTCGGCGGGATCGGCGCCGGGGTCGGCGAGCGCGGGGCCGCGGCCGGCGGCGGTGGAGGCGGTGGCGCCATCGACGGCGGCGGCCAGGGAGCGGCCGACTCGTCCACGGGCGCCGCCGACGCGATCGGCTCGGGCGGCGGCGTGGCGGTCGCCTCGGCCTCGGCGGCGGCGGCGATGGCGGCCTGCGCCGCCTGCGACCGCTCCAGCTCCTCGGCCTGGCGGCGGACTTCCTCGAGCGACTGCTTGATCTGATCGCGCCGCTTGAGCTCCTCGGGAGACAGCGTCACCGCGTCGCGCAATTCCTCGAACGGCTTGCGGAACGTGTCGTCGAGGACGATCTCGTTCTTCACGTCGGCCGTCGCCTTGCGGATCTGACGGATGAGGCGCCCGAGCCCGGTCGCGAGCTCGGGCAGCTTCGACGGCCCGAGAAAGATCAGGGCGAGCAGCAGGATCACGGTGATCTCGCCCATCCCGAGGTTGAACATCGACGGGAAATTTAACACATGCCCTCGCCGGCGAGGCCCGCAAACCCCACCCAGGGACATCAGCCAGCTCAGGCGGCGAACAATTCGATCTGGCGCGGCGGGCCCAGCGTGTAGGCGTCGACGCCCCGCGCGCGCAGCGTGGCCGCGAGCTCGTCGCCCGGGGCGTTGACCAGCGCCACCTCGCCGGCGCCGGTCGCCTCGATGTAGCGCAGGAGGGGCTGGCGATCGGCGCCGGTCGGAAAGACGACGTGCGCGTCGGCGGTGGCCCCGACCCGAGCTGCGCCAGCGTCCGCCGACACCAGCACCGTCCCGAAGGGGCGGGCGCCGGCCCGCCGCGCCGGAGCGCGCAGCGTCGCGGGCCAGAGCAGCGCGTCCCCCGGCCCGAGCCGGGTCGCGAACCGCTGCAGGGCCGGGGCCGGCAGCCCGGCCTGCCGGTGAGCGGCGTCCGCCTGCACGATCGCGCGGTGCGCGCACAGGCCGATTCGATCAGCGGCCAGCGCCGCGGCGACGTCGACGGCGATGGCGACGGGATCCACGAGCACGACCGGCGTCCCGCCGCCCGCCAGCACCGCGCGCACGGCGCGCCCGACCTCGCCGAGCGCGTCGGCCCGGGACGGGAACGGCGGGACGTCCGCGTTGCCCGCGAACGTCGCGTCGATGCAGAGCGCGTCCGCGGCGCGCACGTCCGCGCCCGCCGCGCCGATCGCCCCGGCGTAGACGATCCGCCGGCCGGCGCGCTCGCACAGCAGCGAGGCCGCCCCCGGGATGAACCCCGACGGAAACATCTCCAGACGCAGGTCGCCGAGGCTGAAGGGACGCCCGTAGCCGGCCGGCAGCGCGTGCGCTTTGAGCCGCTCGCCGGCGGGACCGAGCAACGACAGCGTCACATCCGTCGCCAGCAGCTGGCGGCGCACGCCGCCGAGCCGCGGCAGCGCGCGGCGGGCGTGCACGCCGAACGCGGGTGCATGCGACAGGAACACCAGCTCGGCGCCCAGCGCCGCATCGCACGCGATCACCGTACCGGCGATGCGCACGCCGCCACCGCGATGAACGAAGGCGCGCGCGCCTGTCTGCCGGTCCTGCATGTGGGATGGACTATATGTTGCTCGGAGGCGAACCGGGCCTGTAAGCTCTTGGCCCGGATGGACGAGGCCAGCCCGCGGTTCCGCCAGGATCTGGAAGCATCTGCCACGGAAGCCGACGGTGTCGCGTGCGTCGACGTCCGGGATCCGCAAGCGGGAACCAGCTTCCGGTTCTACGACTTCGAGTATCAACTCGCGCTTCAGTTCACGGGCCAGCCGCTCAGCGCGGTCACGGCCTGGGCGTCCGATGCTTACGGCGTCGACCTGACGGTCGAGGGCATCAACGAGTTCGCGGGTCGCCTCTCCGAGCTCGGCTTCCTGGAGACCGCCGACGGCGCGCCCGCGAGCCCCGACATGACGCCCGCCCACGGCAGCGCGTCGCCCGAGGCGATGGACAGCGCCGAGAACGAGTGGATGTCGCCGGAGGGCGCCAAGACGGCGTCGTTCGTCCCCGACCCGGGGATGCTCGATTCGCCCGCCGACCGGACGCCGGTCGCGCCGCTGCTCCCGATGGACGCGGAGGGCGAGTCCGAATCGGAGCCGGTCGAAGCGGCGCCCCCCGCGCCGACGCCGCCG
>DATFXS010000120.1:0-2261 GCA_035315605.1 Polyangia bacterium | reverse complement strand
GGCGGTGGTGCCGCGATCGGTGGGGGCGGCGGCGGTGGCATGCGCGGTGGCGGCGGCGGCGGCGGTCCCTCGTTCAGTGCGGGGCCGAGTTCGCGCGGCGGCACGGTCGGGCCAAGCTTCAGCAGCAGAGGTCCGGCGGGGCCGAGCTTCAGCAGCAGAGGTCCGATGGTCCGTGGCAATGGCGGGGCGGTCGCCCGTAACTGGCAAGGCAACAACTGGCAGGGCAACTGGCGCGGCCGTCATCACCGTTTCCACGGCGCCCCGTTCGTCGGCGCGTTCGCGTACACGTATCCGTACTACGACGACACCTATTACGGATATGACCGCTGCTCGTATGTCGACCCGAACTCGTGGTGGTGGCGCCGCTACTGCGCGCCCTCCTACGGCTACAACTACTGACCGTCAGCCGGCGGCTGCGGGCGGTGCGCCGCCCGCGGCAACTGCTGCCGTGCCGCACGGCGCAAAAGGAAAAGGCCCCGGACGGGGGCCCAAGTCGCCCGATCGGCTCGATCGGGCAGCGGCTCTATGACGCTACGCGAGCCTGCGCGCCTTTCTGTCGCAAACCGCACTGAAAGACAACCGGTGATTCCGGCATGGCGGTGAAAAGTGCGAAGACGAGATTAATCTCGGCGATGTTGCCGGCGTGACACATTCAACGACACTGGCATAGCGTCTGCGCGCCATCGTCCTACAGCCCTCGCGTGGTGCAGCGGGGCAGCATCACTTCGGAGGCGAGAATGGAAAGATGCTTCTTCTGATTCACCGCGACGATGGTGTGCGGACCGCAATCGACGGGCTGGCCGGTCAGTCCCGCGAAGGCGACATTCCTGGTCTGCTCAGGTGAATGATTCAGGATAGCGGTGACGTCGGGGCGCGGCCCGCTGGTCACGGCGACCCGCTGGAACTTTGGGCCGACCAGCAGCAGAACCGTGACGGGCTGCGCCAGTTCCTTGTCGAAGGCCCAGCCCTCCAGCTGCAGGCGTCCGGTTGGATCGCGCTGGATCACGTCGACCGCGCCGACGACGGCATCCGACGACAGGGCGAAGCCATCCGCCGCCACGGCGAGGTCGAAGTCCGGCGGCCCGAGCTGCGGCCCATCGATGATCTTCAGCGTCAGCCAGAAGGACCCGACCAGGGTCGCGAGTCCTCCCATGACGGTGGCCACCGTTTTCATGGCGATCGCTGCCGAACCCTCGGAATGGTCACGCGAAACGAGCGTCAGCCAAGCGGGAAAAACAGTCGATTGTAGGGCGCGCCGCGTCAGCCGGCGACCTGGGGGATCGCCGGCGTCCGGCGCTGCGGCAAGGACTCGGCGAGGCCGCGGTAGGTGTCGACGGGCGCATGCCATCCGGCCGCCTCGAGCTTGCCGGTATCGACGACCAGCTCGCCGCCGACCCGCTGCCACAGCGGCCCGCAGCCGACCGCCGTCAATCCCAGGCGGATGACGTTGGGCGGGACGTGGATGAGCCCCGGCCGGCGGCCCTGGGCGTGGCGCAGCATCGTGAAGATCTCCTCGATCGTCGCCGGGCGCGGATCGGCGACCAGGAAGGTTTCGTCGGCTGTCGCGGGATTGGCCAGCGTGAACAGGACGACGGAAATGAGGTTGTCGACCCCGAGCAGCGATCGGCGGTTGGTGAGCCCGGCAAAGGGAAGCGGCAACGGCAGCGAGGCAAGCCGCACCAGCGCGCGGAAGTTTGCGCGCGCGTTCCGCCCATAGATCACCACCGGCCGCAGGATCGTGAACGGCACGCCGGAGGCGCGCACCGCCGCCTCGGCCGCAAGCTTGGAGCGCCCGTAGGCGTCGGTCGGGCGCGGTTCGTCCGTTTCGCGCAAGGGGTGCGGTGCGCTGGGGCCGACCTGGGCCCGCACCGACGAGATGAAGAGGAGACGCGTCACGCCCGCCCGCGCGGCGGCGTCGCACAGCTCCTGCGTTGTCGAGCGGTTGACGCGGTCGAAGTGCGCCTCGGGGATTTCCGAGGTGTCGGCATGGGCGAGCCCGGCGGCGTGGATCACGATCTCGGCGCCGCGCACCATCGCGTCCCAGTCGACCGGCTTGGTGAAATCCGGCACCACAACATGCTTGACGTTCGCCGGAAACGACGCGGGCTTGTTGCGGGTCGCCGCACGCACGGCGTAGCCGCTGCGCGCGAGCGCAGCGACCAGCGGGCGTCCGACGAACCCGGAGGCCCCGGTGACCAGGATGGTGGTTCGATTCTCGTGCACGATGCCGATTGTCCCCCGGCTGGGGCCCGCCAGCCCCC
>DATFXS010000119.1:0-6188 GCA_035315605.1 Polyangia bacterium | reverse complement strand
GCCGCTGCTGCCGCCGGTGCCCGGAGTGCCGCCGCCGCTGCTCGAACAGGCCGCGGCCGCAAGCAGGCCGCCGAGGGTGAGGGAGCCGATTCGACCGAAAAACGCCGCGCCTCGTCGATTAGTAATCATGGTTAATTAACGGGAGGCTAGGCCCCGCGGTGACGGGTGTCAATCAGCGAATCAGCTCGCGAAGCCGTTCGGCCGCGGCCTCGGGCGTCAGATCGCGCTGCGGCTCGGCGAGCAGCTCGTAGCCGACCATGAACTTCTTCACGGTCGCCGAACGGAGCAGCGGCGGATAGATGTGCGCGTGCAGCTGCCAGTGATCGCGCACGCCGTCCGTGAACGGCGCGCCGTGCCAGCCCATCGAATACGGGAACGACACGTCGAACAGGCGATCGTAGGCGCGCAGCAGCGCCGACAGCAGCTCGCCCAGCTCGCCCCGCGCCTCCGGCGTCAGTTCGGGCAGACGCGCGACCGGCGCCCGCGGCAGGATCAGCGTCTCGAACGGCCAGACCGCCCAGTACGGGACCACCGCCAGCCAGCCGTCGGTCTCGTGGACGACGCGCACGCGGCGATCGCGTTCGTGGCGCGCGTAATCGACCAGCAGCGACGAGCCGTGCGCGGTCGTGTACGCGCGCTGGTTCTGATTCTCGGCGGCGGCCTCGTTGGGCAGCGCGTCCGACGCCCAGATCTGCCCGTGCGGGTGCGGGTTCGAGCAACCCATGATCTCGCCCTTGTTCTCGAACGCTTGCACCCAGAGGTAGCGCCGGCCGAGGGCCTCGATTTCGCCGGCGACGGTGCCAATGACTGCGGTGATGTCCGCCGGCGACATCTCGGCCAGCGTTAGATCGTGGCGGGGCGAGAAGCAGACCACGCGACAGAGGCCACTGACACCCTCGCTGCGCAGCAGCGGTCCGTCGTGCAGCGCGCTGGCGATGCCGGTGTCGGCCGGCGTGAGCGCCGGGAAGTCGTTGTCGAACACGAAGGTCCTCGTGTAGCCGGGGTTCGTCTCGCCGTTCGCCCGCTTGTTGGCCGGGCAGAGGTAACAGGCGGGATCGTAGTCCGGCCGCGTTCCGCCCGCGGGCGCCTCGTTGCGCCCCTGCCAGGGACGCTGCGTGCGATGAGGCGACACCAGCACCCACTGACCGGTCAGCGGGTTGAAGCGCCGGTGCGGCCGACTATCCACGTTGGCCGCTCACCCCGGATACCAGACGATGCGCGGATCGTCGGGCGCGCGCTTGTAGTCGTAGGCGGCGTCGGTCATGCGGGCCAGATCGTACCGCGGACGCCAGCCGAGGAGAAACTTCGCCTTCGCGTTGTCCAGCCAGGTCGACCGGTAGGGCGTGCGGATCTCGATCGGCTGCAGCTTGCGCGTCTTCTTCAGGTAGGCGCCCAGCTCGCCGTAGTCGACCGGTTCGTCCATGCAGACGTTGAACGTCTGCTTGCGCGCGCGCGGGTTGTCGATCGCGGCCAGGATCGCCGAACAGAGATCGTCGACGTGGACGAAGTTGCGCTTCACCGGCACGCCGTCGGGATCCAGCATCACCGGGACGGCGCCCGATCGGACGTAGTCGTCTGCCGCCTCGCGCCCGACCAGGTCGCGCCAGTTCGGTCCGCCGAAGACGTCCTCGCCGAACGACAGCTGGTAGCGAAAGTCGTCCTTCTCCATGATCCACGGCGCGCGCAGGCAGCAGCCGTTCATGTCGTACTGGATGTAGTACTGCTCGAGCATCACCTCTTCGAGCACCTTCGACAGCGCGTAGCAGCCGGGGTAGGCGCTGTGCCTCTGCGTCTCGGTGACCGGGATCGGATGCGGATAGAAGAAGTGGCCCATGCCGGCGTCGCCGCCGATCAGGATGAACTGCGCGAGGGTCGGGCTGGTGCGGCACGCCTCGAGCAGCCAGAACAGGCCCTTGATCGCCACGTCCATGATCGACTCCGGCGTCTCCTTGCTGGTCGCCAGGTGCAGGACGTGGGTGACGCCGGCCATCGCCTCGGCGACGGATTCGCGGCTTTCGATCGATCCCGAGAAGACCTCCAGGCGATCGCGCGCCGGCAGCTTCCGGTTGTGGCAGAGCGCCCGCACCACCGTTCCGCCGTGCGCGGGATCGGCGAGCAGCCGGGCGATGAACGCCTGCCCCACCTTGCCTGTCGCACCCGTCACCAGAATCCGCTTGCTCATGCGTGTCCCTCCACGACCGGGTTCGCCGACGCTGCTGACGCCGACGGTGACGCTGACGTCGACGGCGATGTCGGCGCCGCCTTCTTGCCGGCCGCGAACGTCCGGCTCTTCTCGAACAGCCGGTCGACGATCACCGCCGTCAGGATGACGCCGCCCGCGACGACGTTCTGCCACAGCGACTGCCCGACCAGGTTCACGGCGTTGAACGTGATCTGCAGGATGCCGGCGCCGATCAGCACGCCGAACACGCTCCCCTTCCCGCCCTGCAGCGAGCAGCCGCCCAGCACGGCCGCCGCGACCGCGTGCAGCTCGAAGGCGTTGCCCAGCGACGGCGTCGCGGTCGGCAGATATGCGACGTACAGCATGCCGGCGACGCCCGACAGCGCCGCCGCGCCGATGAACGTGGCGAGGCGGATCCACATGACCGGGATCCCCGACAGGCGCGCCGCCTCGGGGTTGGAACCGATCGCGTAGCAATAGCGGCCGAACAGCGTCCGGTGCATCAGGAACGCGACGATCGCGATCGCGCCGACCGCGAACCAGAACGGCACCGGCATCCCGAGGGCGATCCCCTCGCCCAGCTTGCGGAAACCGGGGTACTTGCCCTGGAAGCCGACGTCGCTGCCGCCCGTCAGCACCTCGGCCACCCCGCGCAAGAGCAGCATCGACCCCAGCGTCACCACGAACGGCGGGATGTTGAAGCGCGCGATGATCGCCCCCTGCGCGATCCCGGCCAAAAGCGCGATGCCCAGCGAGATCGCGACCGCAGCGCCGATGCCGAACCCCGCATACATCGCCAGGTAGCTGGTCGTCACCGCCGTGACGCAGATGATCGAACCGATCGAAAGGTCGATGCCGCCCGCGATGATCACCATCGCCTCGCCCAGCGCGAACAGCGAGATCAGCGAGATGTGGCGGACGTTGTTGCGCAGGTTGTCGCCGCCGAGGAACAGCGGGTTCAGCACCGCGGTGATGATCGCCAGCGCGACCATCACGGCGAACATCGTGATCTCTTTCTTGAACGCCTTCATGTGCGCGCGGGAAGCGGCTCCTTCTACTTCTTCATCTCGCGCAGCTCGGTCCAGAACGGCGTGAGGTTGCTCTTGTCGATCTTCTGGATGGTCGTGTCGATGAACGCCGGGATGGTCTTGCCTTCCTTGACGTCCTTGAGCGCCTTCATCGACTGATAGCCGAACTGGAAGGGCCGCTGGACGATGGTCGCGTAAATGACGCCGTCCTCGACCGCCTTCAGCGTCTCCTCTTCCTCGTCGAACGCCACGATGAGCGGCTTCTTGGCGCGCGTCGACGCCTTCACCGCGTCGACCATGCACGGACCGTTGTACGACCAGAGGCCGATCGTCATGACCAGGTCCGGATAGCGCGCCAGCGCGTCCTCGACGTTCTTCTTGGCCTTGTTGCGGTCCGCGCCGTCCAGGAACACCGGCAGGATCTCGATGCCCGGCTGCTTGCCCAGCGTCTCGTCGATGCCGCGCTTGCGGTCGATCGAGTTCTGCATGTCGATGCGCCCGACGAACATCGCGATCTTGCCCTTGGTGATGCCGGCGGCCTTCAGCGCGTCGATCGCCGCCTGCCCGGCCATCTTGCCGGCCGCGACGTTGTCGGTGCCGACGAACGCCTTGCGCTGCGACTTGGGCGCGTCCGAATCGTGCACGACGACCGGCATCTTGGCGGCCACCTTATCCAGAAGCGGCGTCATCGCGTCCGGGTTGATCGCGCAGATCGCCATGCCGTCGAAGTTCTGCACCATCACGTCCTCGATGATCCGCTGCTGCTCCGCCACCTCGGTCTTGAGCGGGCGGAAGACGTGGGCCTCGATTCCCAGATCCTTCTCCGCCTTGGCCACGCCCTTCGAGGCGATGTTCCAGAAGTCGGACGAGTTGTTGGTGATGAACGCGAACTTGTAGGTCTTCGCGCCGCCACCGGGCTGAGCCGCGGGCGCGGCCGGGGCCGGCTCCGATTTCTTGCAGCCCGCGCCGGCCGCAGCCAGCACGACCGTCAGCATCATCATCACCGAACTGCGGATCGTCTTCGGCATCGTCTCCTCCTCTTAACAGAGTTCCCCCGGCGCGAACAAACGGCCGGCCCCCGTGGATGGCCACCCGCAGGGAATTAATATAGAGAACTTACAAATTCGGCAAATCGGCGCGGCGCATGGCGGCGTGGGTGGGGGGGCCCCACCCAAGATTCACGCGTGCAAAATCTGCGGCTTGGTGTGGCACGTAAGAAAAAACCGATGAGGTCACCACCCAGCGGGCATTAACCAACGTACCTGTCTGGCCAGCCCCCACCCGCCATGATACGGCGCCGATCCACCCCACTCACGGTCATCGCTCTGTCCGCGGCCGCGTTCGCGATGGCGTGCGCCCAGAGTGAGGACATCGATCTGAACGGGATCGCGTCGCAGCGTCCGGCGAACGGCGGCAGCACCAGCCCGACGGGCCTCGGCGGCAGCGGGCCCGGCAGCGGGGGATCCAGCGGCGGCAGCAATGATACCGGAGGCACGGGCAACGCGACGGGCTCGCCCGGCTCGGGCGGCTCGACCGGAGCGGCGGGGACGGGCACACAAGGCCAGGCGGGCAACGGCAGCGCGGGAACCAGCGGCACGGCCGGCAACATCGGAGCCGGGGGTAACGTTTCCGGCCAGGGCGGCAGCGTCGGCGGCAGCTCCGGCGGCACGGGCGGCAGCGGTCCCGGCATCGGCGGCAGCGGTGGCAGCTTCACGGGCCGCGGCGGCACGACCGGAACCGGCGGCGGCGCGGGTGCCGGCTTCGGCGGACGCGGCGGCGCGGCTGGACGCGGCGGTGCCGGCGGCGCGACGGGACGCGGCGGCACCACCGGCACCGGCGGCAGCACCAGCCCCGACGGCGGCACCACGGAGACGTTCACCGACGTCTACACGACCATCCTGACCGCGCACTGCGGGGGCAGCGGGTGCCACAACCCCGGAAGCCAGCGCGGCGTCGCCTTCTCCTCGCAGACCAACGCCTACAATTCGCTGAAAACGTACGTCATGGCCGGCAACGGCTCGGGCTCCAGCCTCTATCAGGTCGTCAACCAGGGCTCGATGCCGCCCGGCGGACCGAAGCTGTCCGCCAGTGACCTCGCCAAGATCAAGGCCTGGATCGATCAGGGCGCGATGAACAATTAAGCGGCGCGCGCCGATCAGCCCGCGTCGCGGGCGCCGGCCAGGTACTTGAGGACGTGAACCGGCTCGATGGTGACCAGCCCCTCGCCGATCATCTCGTCGAGGATCGGCTTCAGCCGCTCGACGTGCTCCGCCGTGTCGACGATCTCGACGATCATCGGCAGGTCCTCGGACAGGCGCAGGATCTGGGCGGTGTGAATCACGCTGCGCGCGCCGAATCCGGCCACCGCGCGCGTCACCGTGGCGCCCGCGAATCCCTCCCGGCGCAGCCGTTCCAGCAGCGCCATGTGCAGCGGCCGATGATGCCACTGGTCGGATTCACCGATGAAGATCCGGACCAAGAGCTGCTCTCCCTCCAGCGATCGCATGGTTCCTCCGTATGGTTCTTCTTCAGCCGATAGCGCGGCAGACGAGGACGCCGAGGCCGCCCGCGAGCAAGCAGACCAGCACCGTGGCGGCGAGGTTGAGCGCGCCGAGGCCCAGCGCGCCGTCCTGGAACAGGCGAATCGTCTCGTAGTTGAACGTCGAATACGTGGTGAACCCGCCCATCACGCCGGTGGTCAGCACCAGGCGGAGATCCGGCGAGATCACGCCTCGCTCGATGCTGAGGTGCATGATGATGACGATCAGGAACGATCCCAGCGCGTTGATGATCAGCGTTCCGTACGGGAATCCGGTTCCAAGCGTGCGCTGCGCCCAGCCGCCCAGCAGATAGCGGGCGCCGGTGCCGGCGGCGCCGCCCGCGCAGATCATTAAAAAGCGTGCCATCACCGTCATTTATCGCGCGCCGACCCGCGGCGCGCCAGATCGGAGTTACCATCCGGACCGGAGGCGATTGAT
>DATFXS010000118.1:0-11755 GCA_035315605.1 Polyangia bacterium | reverse complement strand
TGCCGGCCGCCGACGTGCCGCCCGCGCCGCTGCCCGCCACCCCCGACGACGTGCCGCCGCTGCCCGCCGTGCCGCTATTGCCGCCGCCCGCCGGACCGCACGCGGCGCTCAGCACCGCCGCGATCGCGACGGCGCGCATGGCTGTAGGGAAGGACGACCGGGAACGGGGGGCGACAGGGAGCCGTGCCATTGTCTTCTCCTCGGCGAGCGCGATGGAACGCTCCCAAGTCCCGCCCCCACCGCAAATGATCTCCGGCGGAATTCAGAGAAGGTTTGGACGACCAGCGCCCATTAATTGAAGGAACGTTTACGCTCAGAACTGCGAGAAGAAGTTCCAGAGCGTCTGGCCCGAGGTCGGCGCGAACTGGTGACCGGCGGTGTACTCGCACTCGACCACGGGGTAGCCGCTCTTGCAGCCCGGGTATTGCCAGCAGGTGCACGGCAGGTACTGCGAGGCGAGACCGTCGCACCAGCTGGGCGACATCACGGTCTTGGCCGTCGAGCATCCGTCGCGCTGCACGAAGACCTGAACGGCCTGCCGGTGAACGGTGAGCAGGCTGTCGTTGGTGCCGACGAATGACATCAACGCCACCGACCGCGTGCTGTTTTCGCAGCCGCCGCTTGTCTGCGTGTTGCCGGCCATCGGCGCGATGGCGCGCTGCTGGCTGGCCGCCGTGCAGCCGAACGTGAACGAGAACATCGCGCCGAAGCTGAACCCGGTCGAGAAGATCCGGTTCTGATCCACGCAGAGCTGCGCGCTGAAGAGATCCATCATCGCGTGCGCGAAGGCGATGTCCTCGCCGTTCGCGTTCCCCCAGCCGAGCCCGCCGTCCTGGAAGTCCTGCCCTTCGGGCGCGACCAGGATCGCCTGGCCGTTGCTGGGCGTCTGGAGTCCGAAGTAACCCATCTGCTGCGTCTGCATCGCCGACCCGCCCCACGGATGCCAGCCGAAGATCAGCTTGTAGGGGTGGTTCATGTCGTAGCTGGGCGGTACGTAGAGGATGTACTGGCGCGTCTTGCCGTTGACGTCGATGCTCGCGCGGCCGCTCGCCAAGCCGGCGGCCTTGCCGCAGCCCGCGCTCGGCGCGATGGGCATCGTGCCGCCGTCGATGTTGCCGCTGGTGCCGGCTGCGCCGCCGCCGGTCCCGCCCGTGCCGCCGCCGGTGCCGGCGGCGTTCGTTCCCGCGGCGCCCGTCGTGCCGGCCGCGCCCGTGGTGCCCGCGGCGCCCGTCGTGCCGGCGGCGCCCGTGGTGCCTCCCGAACCGGCGGGCGATGCGCCACCGGTCCCCGTCGACGACGTCTTCGATCCGGAGCAGGAGAGACAGAGCGCGAAGGCGGCGGCCAGCGGAGCCAAACCTGATGCGCGACGCTGGAGATGCATGGGGCCTCCCTTCGACGAACGGGCTGTCTAGCGGTACCAGGAGCCTACTGCGGTTCGCAAAAACGGGCTATCCACCGGAGATCTATGTCTACATCGGCTTCTATCCTTCGCTTAAAGGGAGGGCTGCGAGACCGCACAATTTCGACCGGCGCCGGGGTCAATGCTCATGAAGGGAGACGATCATGAGCAAAGATCGAAAGACACTGACCCTCGAGTACCTGAATGCGGTGGGCAAGCAGCAGTACGACCGGCTGGAGGCGATGCTGGCTCCGGACCTGCAGTTCCGGGGCCCGTCGATGACCCGCACCTCGGCCGGGGAGTTCCTCGGGGCGCTCAAGCGCCTGGGGGCCATCCACGTCCGTAACGACGTCAAGCGCGTCTTCGTCGACGGCGACGAGGTCTGCGTGATCTACGACTTCGTGACGGACACGCAGGCCGGCGCGCTCCCTACGATCGAATGGCTGCGCTTCGACGGCGACCGCATCGGCGCGATCGATCTCTACTATGATCGGCTGCCGTGGCAGGCGGTCATGGCGGTGATTGCCGAGCGCTCGGCCCGGCCGGCGGCCTCCGCGGTCGTGTGACGCGATGAGCGCGGGCGACAATCCGGATACGGCGGTGCTCGGCGGGACGTTCGCCGAGCACCGCCCCGCGCTGCTGCGCCACTGCTACCGAATGCTCGGTTCATTCGAGGAGGCGGAGGACGTCGTCCAGGACGTGCTGCTGCGCGCCTGGCGTTCGCGCGACACGTACGCGGGCGACGCGCCCGTGGCGCACTGGCTGATGCGGATCGCGACCAATGCGTGCCTCAACGCGCTGACGCGCGGCCGACCGCGCGCGCTGCCCCAGCTGGATCGCGAACCGGACGCGCCGCTCGCCGAGCTGGAAGCCGCGACCTGGGTGACGCCGGCGCCCGACGCGCGGCTGTTTCCCGACCCGGCGGTCGCCGCCGAAGAACGCGAGCAGGTGGCGCTGGCCTTCATCGCCTTGCTGCAGCGGTTGCCGCCCAGGCAGCGCGCGGTCCTGCTGCTCAAGGACGTGGTCGGCTGGGCGGCCGACGAGATCGCGTCCGCGCTGGAGCTGACGGTCTCGTCGGTCAACAGCGCCCTTCACCGCGCGCGCGAAACGGTCGCCGCCGCGCCGCGCGGCGCGCCCGAGGATCCCGCGCCCGATGTCCTGGCCGCCTACGTCCGATCGTGGGAGACGCGCGATCTCGATTCGCTGGTCGCGCTGCTGCGAAATGACGTGGTCCTCGCGATGCCGCCGCACGCCACCTGGCTGCGCGGCGCCGACGCCGTCCGCGCCTTCTTCCAGACGCGGCGCTTCGGCGCCTTCTGGACGCGCGGGCTGCGGGCGGTGCACACGCGCGCGAACGGCCTGCCGGCGCTGGTCTGGTACGCGGGCGGCGGCGACGAGGCCATCTACCGGCTGCACTCGATCCAGGTGATGCGGTTCCGGGACGGCGCGCTGGCCGAGGCGACGAACTTCATCGGCGCCGCCTACCTTCACGGGTTCGATCTGGCCCCGACCCTCGGACCCTAGTCGCTCCCCTCACCCCAACCCTCTCCCCGCTTCGCGGGGCGAGGGGGGAAGACTTCGTGCGGCTAATCGCTGTAGGCGAGCAGCCGCTCCGCCTTTTCGGCGGGAAGCGGAGGCGAGAACAGGAAGCCTTGTCCGCGCCGGCAGTGGAGCGCGCGCAGGGCTTCGGCCTGCGCCTCGGTCTCGACGCCCTCGGCGACCACTTCCATCCCCAGGTTGTGCGCCAGCGAGACGATCGCCTTGACGATCGCCGACTGCTCGGGCGCGCGGTCCATCCGGGCGACGAACGATCGATCGACCTTCAGCGCGTGGACCGGGAAGTTGTGCAGGTACGCGAGCGACGAGTACCCGGTGCCGAAGTCGTCCAGGTGCAGGCCGACGGACATGGCGTGCAGCCGCTGGACCACGCCCGCCCCCGCGTTCAGGTTGTGCATCAGCGCGCTCTCGGTGATCTCCAGCGTCAGGCAGGCGGGGTCGAGGCCCGTCGACGCCAGCACCCGCTCGACCGCCGTGGCGAGCCCGCCCTGCGACAGCTGACGGCCCGAAACGTTGACGCTGATCCCCAGCTTCGCCCAGCGCGGGTGGCGGCGCTGCCACTCGCGCGCCTGACGGCAAGCTTGCTCCAGCATGAATTCGCCGATGCCGCCCACCAGCCCGGTCTCCTCCGCGACGGGGATGAAGAGGTCGGGCAGGATCATGCCCGCGCCCGGATGCTGCCAGCGCGCCAGCGCCTCGAACCCGAGCACCGTGCCGTCGTCCAGACTGACGATCGGCTGGTAGTGGGGGACGATCTCGCCGCGCTCCAGCGCGCGCCGCAGGTCGGTCTCCAGCTTCAGCGACGAGACCGCGAGCTGGTGCATGTCGCCGTCGAACACCTGGTGGCGGGCGCGGCCGCCCGCCTTGGCCCGGTACATCGCGGTGTCCGCGTCGCGCAACATGTCCTCCGGGCGCTCGTACCCGGCGCTCGACATGGCGATACCGACGCTGACGCTCGAGAACATCTCGTACCCGCGCACGTCGATGGGGGCGGCCAGCTCCTCGTGGATCCGTTCGGCGACGCCGATGGCGTCCGCGTCGCAGTTGATGTCGTCCAGCAGGACGGTGAACTCGTCGCCGCCGAGGCGCGCCAGCGTGTCGCCGGGGCGCAGGCAGCGCTCCAGCCGGCGCGCGATCCCGACCAGCAGCTCGTCGCCGGCCTGGTGTCCCAGGCTGTCGTTGATCGATTTGAACCGATCGAGATCCAGGTACAGCACGGCGAACAGTGAATTGCCCAGCGCGCGGCGGGCGCGGTGAAACATGTGCTGCAGCCGATCGAGGAACAGCGCGCGGTTCGGGAGATCGGTGAGCGGATCGTAGAACGCCCGCCGCTGCAGCTGCTCCTCGGCCATCTTGCGCTCGGTGATGTCGCGCGAGATGCCGAACGTCCCGACGATGTTTCCGCGGCGGTCGCGCAGGGGAAGCTTGGTCGTCGAGATCCAGCGGACGTCGCCGTCCGCGCGCGTCTCCTTCTCCTCGACGTTCACCATCGGCTGTCCGGTGCGGATGATCTCCTGCTCGTCGCGGCGCGCCTTCGCCGCGTGTTCCTCGGCGAAGAAGTCGAAGTCGGTCCGCCCGACCGCCAGCGCCGGGTTCGCGACGCCGAAGCGCATCGCCGCGTAACGGTTGATGCGCGTGAAACGGCTCTGCCGATCCTTGAAATAGATGCTGTCGGGGACGTTGTCCATCAACGTCTCCAAGAGGTTGATCTCCTCCTGAAGTTGCGTGATCTCGGCGACCGTCTGCCGCGCCCGCACTTCGGCTGTCTTGCGGCGGGCTCTCATGCGCATCGGCACCTCGTCACCGATCGCCTCCCGAACAAACTGCGCCTACATAAAGCGTGAGCAATAATACATAATCTTAACCACAAAACTAGCGCGGAAGCCAGGATCATCGCGCGAAAGCCGCGCGCCAGGAATCCGACGCGAGACAACGCGAGCATGTGGCGTGGCCGGGGAGCGCCCCGTACCTTTAGGCGCCGCCATGCCGCCGGTCTTCACGTCCTACCAGAAGTTCGTCATCGGCCTGCTCGCGTTCCTGCAGTTCACGATCGTTCTCGACTTCATGATCATCGGCCCGCTCGGGGCCCTGCTGCTGCCGGAGATGCACATCACCACGCGGCAGTTCGGGCTGGCGGTGTCGGTCTACGCGCTGAGCGCGGGCGTCTCCGGCCTGCTGACGGCCGGCTTCGCCGACAAGTTCGACCGCAAGCGGCTTCTGCTCTTCTTCTATGCAGGCTTCCTGCTGGGCACGCTGCTGTGCGGGGTCGCGGACACGTACGCGTTTCTGCTCGGTGCGCGCATCGTCACCGGCGCGTTCGCGGGTGTCGTCGGATCGGTCGTCCTGGCGATCGTCGCGGACCTGTTCCCACTCGAGGTGCGCGGCCGGGTCATGGGGGTGATCCAGACGGCCTTCGCTGCCAGCCAGGTGATGGGGTTGCCGCTGGGGATCATTCTGTCGAATCGCTGGGGATGGCACGCCCCCTTCATGATGATCCTCGCGGTGGGCGCGCCGGTCGGGCTGGTGATCGTGGCGTCTGAAGCCGATCGCCGAGCACCTGAAGGTGCCGTCGACGAGGAAGCCGTTGCGGCACGTGGCCACGATCCTGAGCCAGGGGCGCTACCTGCGCACGTTCCTGGCGACGACGATGCTGACGACGGGCGGCTTCATGCTGATGCCGTTCGGCAGCACGTTCACGGTCAACAACCTCGGCATCTCTTACGACGCGCAAAAATGGATCTACCTGAGCACGGGCCTGGTGACGCTGTTCGCCGGACCGCTGCTGGGCAAGCTCGCCGACATGATCGGCAAGTACAAGGTGTTCGCCATCGGCACGGTGGTGGCCGCCGCGGTCGTCGGCTACTACTGCAACCTCGGGCGGACGCCGATCCTCACGGTGCTGCTGATCAACGCGGTGCTGTTCGTGGCGATCACGGCCCGCATCATCTCGGCCACCGCGCTGATCTCGGCGGTGCCTGACATGCCGGACCGGGGCGGCTTCATGTCCGTGAACGCCGCCGTGCAGCAGTTTTCGGGCGCGCTCGCGTCGTCGCTGGCGGGGCTGATCGTCGTCCAGGCCGCCGACGGCCATCTGTCGAGATACAACGTGCTCGGCTACGTGGTGATCACGGCGATGGGCCTGACGATCGCGCTCATGTACCCGATTCACAAGGCCGTGATGCGCAAGGCGGCGGAGCGCCGACCGCCGGCTGCCGTGGCGGCGGAGTAGGAAGAGCGGGCCGCCGATTGCGGGCGGGTCCCGGATCGGCTAGGCCTGAGGTATTCGCCTCCGGCAAATGAAGGTGCGCCTGACCCGGTGGCTGCGGTCGCCGGGCTGGCGCCGATTGCGGAAGCTGCTGCCAAAGGTATCGAAGCGGTGGCGGTGGGCGCTGGTGATCGTGGTCCCGGTGATGCTGCCGATCTGCCTCGTCAACCTCGCCGTCGCCTGGGTGGGGCATTCGGCGGTCTTCCCGCTGTCGCCGTTCCACCTCGGCTACAAGGTCGATGCGCTGGGGGCATACGCGCTGCACCGTCCAAAGTGCGCGCTGTTCGGCGACGCGCCGCTGGCGCCCGAGCTGCTCGCGCGCGTCGAGCGACAGCACCATCTACCATGCGGGCTGCTGGGGGCGATCGCACAGGTCGAATCCGGGCGGCAGCCGCACCGGATCTCGTCCGCCGGTGCGATGGGGCCGATGCAGCTGATCCCGCCCACGGCGCGCGACCTGGGCGTCCGCGATCCCTTCGACCCGGAGCAGAGCGTGGACGGCGCGGCCCGCTACCTGCAGACGCAGATGGGCACCTTCCACAGCGTTCGGCTCGCCGCCGCCGCGTACAACGCCGGTCCGGGGGCGATCGTCGGCCACCGGGTCCCGCACAACGGCCAGACCGAGATCTACGTCGACCACGTCATGTACGCGCTGTCGGTCGAGCGCCACGCGCGCTGCGCCCCGGCGCGCCGTTCGCCCGCCGCTCGCGCCCGGCACTCGGCGGACGACGACGACTAGAGATCTGCGCCTCGCCCCGCTACCCGGGAGAGGCCGACGGCCGCAGGCCGGCGGGTGAGGGGAACGGCGCGCAACGAGAACGCGGCCCCTCTCCCTAACCCTCTCCCCGCTACGCGGGGCGAGGGGACCAGATCTGTTTCTCCCTCTCTCGGCGCGCGGGGCGAGGGGATCAGATCTCTACCGCAGCAGCCACCAGCCGAGCGCCGACGCGGCAGCCAGCGCGGCGGCCGCCGCGGCGAGCCAGCGCCCGAAGAGGCGTCGCGGCGCCGGCAGGGGCGGGACGACGCCTGGCAGTGGCGCGTCGCTGAAGGTGTTGGCCCAGGTGAGGGCCGCCTTGGGCGAGGCGAACGGCAGCAGCTCTTTCCCCAGCGCGCGCACCGACGGAAACCGCTCGGCGGGATCGCGGCTGGTCGCCCGATCGATGATCTGCTGCAAGCCGTCGGGTAGGTCCGGGCGAAGCTGGTCGGCGGGCGTCCGATTGCCTTTCACGATGTCGTCGAAGATCGTGGTGACGCCGTCATCGTCGCCGAAGGGCCGGCGGCCCGTCACGCACTCGTAAAGAATGATTCCCAGCCCGTACTGGTCGCTGGCGGCGCCGGCCGCGCGCGTCCCCTCGATCTGTTCGGGCGACAGATAGCCCGGCGTTCCCATCAAGCCGACCGTCGTCTTGACCAGCGGTGACATCACCAGCGCCGATCCAGGATCGGGCGGCAGGTCCGGCAGATCGGGCAGGCCTTTCGAGATGCCGAAGTCGACGACCTTCGGCACGATCGTCCCGTCCCGCGTCTGCGACAGGAAGATGTTGTGCGGCTTCAGATCGCGGTGGACGATCCCCTCGTCGTGCGCCGCGGCCACCGCCGCCGCGACGGCCAGCATGAAATCCGCCGCCTGCTCCAGCGGCAGCCGGCCGCGCCATTCGATGTAGCTCGCCAGGTCTTCGCCGTCGAGATACTCCATCACCAGGAACGTCTGCCCCGCCTCGCTGCCGACGTCGGTCACGTCGACCGCGTGCGGGTGACGGACGCGCGACGTCAACTGGGCCTCGCGCAAGAACCGAGCGCGCGCGTCCAGATTCGCGGCCAGGGCGGGGCGCATCACCTTGATCGCGACCTTCTTTCCGATCGCCAGGTGGACCCCCTCGTAGACCGCCCCCATTCCGCCCTCGCCGATCAGGCGCACGATCTGATACTTGCCCAGGCGGGTTCCCGCGGTCAGCGCGGCGCTGGGCGTCTGTTCGGCGCTTCCGTCCATGCGCGATCGCCACAAGCTAAGGACTGATCCCGACAGGTCAACCGCAGGGGACGTCACGTTTTGGCGCGCCGTCCGGTCATGATGGGGGGAGGCGAGATGACGGCGATCGAGACATTCGAGGCGCACCGGCCGATGATGCTGGCGCTCGCTTATCGGATGCTGGGCGATCTCGAGCGCGCCGAGGACGTGGTCCAGGACGCGTGGATGCGGTGGGAGGGTCGGGCCGACGAGGTCGACGCGCCCAAGGCGTTCCTTCTGAAGGTCGTCACGCGCCTCTGCCTCAACGAGATGGGATCGGCCCGCGCGCGCCGCGAGGAGAGCCGCGGCGATCGCCTGCCCGAGCCGATCGATCTGCACGACGGCGCCATCGGGCGGATGGAGATGGTCGACCAGATCTCGATGGCGTTCCTGGTCGTGCTCCAGCGCCTGACGCCGGCCGAGCGCGCCACGCTGCTGCTGCACGACGTGTTCGACCTCGGCCACGCCGAGATCGCGGCACTGATCGGGAAGACCGAGGCCGCGTGCCGGCAGCTCCTGAGCCGGGCGCGGGCGAACGTGGCCGAGGAGAAGCGCGCGATGGCGACCTCCCCCGAGGAGCACCGACGGCTCTTGCAGGCGTTCGTGCAGGCGTCCTCGGACGGCGATCAGCAGCGCATGATCGAGCTGCTGGCGGACGACGCCGAGCTCGTCGTCGACGCCGGCCCTTCGGAGAAGCGCCTCGGCCGCATCCGCAACCTCGGGCGGCCCGTGTTCGGCTCTCGCAAAATCGCGGCGTTTCTCGCCGCCGTCGCGCGCGAGATCGACATGTTGAGCAGCTACCGGGAGCAGGAGCTCAACGGCCAGGCCGCGTTCGTCCGGCTAGTCGAGGGGCGGCCGCAGGCGGCGCTGTTCGTCTCGGTCGCCGAGGGAAAGATCCGGCGGATCTTCGTCCAGGCCGACACGGCCCGGCTTTCGCGCGTCGCCTTCGAAGCGCTCGCCTGATCGCCCGGCGTCACGTTCCGAGCCGCCGCCCGGTCTCCTTTTCGAAAGGAGCGAAGACATGCAGACAGGACAAGCCGTCGATCAGATGTCGCAGGTGTCGCTGGGCGCGCCGGTGCCGCGGGCGCGGTCAATCGTCGCCTGGGCCGCCACCGGACTGTTCGCCGCGGTCATGGCGCTGTCGGGCGCCGCCTTCCTGGCCGGCCCGCCGCCGGTCGTCGCGACCCTGCGCCACCTCGGCTACCCGGATTACTTCCGCAGCCTGCTCGGCATCGCGAAGCTGCTCGGCGTCGCCGCCATCCTGGTGCCGCGCCTGTCGGCGCTCCGCGAGTGGGCCTACGCCGGCTTCGCGTTCGTGATGCTGGGCGCGGTCGCGTCGCATCTGTCGAGCGGCGAGCCGCCCGCGAAGGCGCTGCCCGCGCTCTTCGTGCTCGGCGTTCTGCTCACCTCGTACCTCCTGCGCCGCCGGCCCACCGCCACCGCGAGGCGGCCATGACCATCTGGTTGCGCCGCACGATCTGGTTCAGTCGGGGGCTGTTGCTGGTCGCGTCGGTCCTGTTCCTGGCGATCGCGGTCCGCAACATCGTCGATCCGGCCGCCGCGGAGGGCCCGGTCGGGATCGTCTTCAACTCGGCGGGCGGCGTGACCGTCGGCCGCGTCGGATTCGGCGCCTTTCCGCTCGGGTTCGCGATCGTCCTCGTCGCCTGCCTGATCTCCGAGCGTCGTCTGCTGACCGGCCTCTGGTTCCTGAACACGCTCGTCGTCGTGCTGACGGCGGTCCGGATCCTCGGGCTGGTGGTGGACGGCCCGGCTGCCTTCAACCTCAAGGTTCTGCGGCCGGAGATCGCGCTCGTCGTGCTGTCGACGGTGGCGGTCCAGCTCGAGGGGCGGCGGCGCGCGCGCGCGACGCGCGCATCATGAGCGCGGCCGCCGCCGACGCGTTCGAACGCAGCCGTCCCGGGCTGCGCGCGCTGGCGCGCCGGATGCTCGGAGATCCGCTGCACGCGGACGACGTCGTGATCGAGGCCTGGCTACGCTGGCAGCTCGGCGGGACGCGGGGCGCGCACCCGCCGGCGGCGCTCGCCGCGCTGGTCACCGAGCTTTGCCGGCGCGAGCGCGAGGTCGATTCGACGCCGACGCCGACCCCGCGTGCGAGCCCCGGCGCGGCGGCGCTCGACCGTGTGTCGATGGCGCTCGTCGCCGTCGTCTGCCGCCTGTCTCCGTCCGAGCGCGCGGTCTTGTTGCTGCACGACCTCTTCCGGCTCGGGCACACCGACGTCGCCGCGCTGCTGGGCGCGTGCGAGACCGACTGCCGCCGGCTCCATCGCCGCGCTCGCGAGGACGTGGCCGTGGCGCGCAAGGTCCTGGCGACCCGGCGCGAGGAGCACGACCGGGTTCTCGGCGCCGCGCTGGACGCGGCGGAGGCGGGAGACGTTCCCCGCATCCTCGCCACGCTGGACGACGACCCGGTCCTGATCGCCGACGGCTACGGCGGCGGCGTCGATTGTCCATCCGAAAGCGGTCAACCCGAGGCGCTGTCGGGCCGCGACCGGGTCGCGACGGTCGTGGCGGCGCTGGGGCGCAGGCGGCCGCGCGGCGATCTCCGCCGTCTCGCCTGCCGCCTCAACGGCGCGCCGGCGCTGGTCGTGCTTCGCGACGGCCGGGCCTACGCGGCGCTGCTGGCGTCCGTCTCCGACGCGAAGATCTCGACCCTGTTCGTGCACGCGGCCCCACTTCGCGGCGGCGCCTGACAGCCGCCGTCACGTTTCGCGCGTCCGTCCGGTCTCCAGAGCAGGAGGTCGTCGCCATGTCAGCCGTCGAGCCCGCACTCGTCGTCACACCCCGCACGAACGAAATCGATCAGCCGGTCCGTCCGGCCTGGCTGCCCGCCGATCTGTTTCCGTTCGAGAGCCGCTTCCTGACGCTGGACGGAACGCGCTTCCACTACGTCGACGAGGGACGCGGCCCGACGCTGCTGTTCCTTCACGGCGGGCCGATGTCGTCGTTCATGTGGCGCCATCAGCTGTCGGCGCTGCGCGCGCGGCACCGCTGCGTCGCCGTCGATCTGCCCGGGCTCGGGCTCTCCCGCACGCCGCTGGTCCGGGGCGCCGGATTCGCCCGGATGGCCGACGCCCTGCAAGCGTTCGTCCGCCAGGTCGTCCCCGAGAGCTTCACGCTGATCGCCCACGCGACCGGCGCCCCAGCGGGGCTGGAGGTCGCGGTTCGCGAGAGCGCGCGCGTGCGCGGCCTGGTCATCAGCAACACCTTCGCCTGGCCGATCGCGCACCAGCCGGGGCTGGAGGGGATGGTCCGGGTCGTCAGCTCGCGCCTGTTCTCGATCCTGGTCGTCGAGCTGAACCTGCTCGCGCGGATCGCGGCGCGAAAGGGACGCCGGTACGGCAAGTTCTCCGCCGCCGAGCGCGCCGCCGTGCTGGGCCCCTACGAGGATCGGCGGGCGCGCGCCCACCTCGCCAACCTCCTCTACGGCCTGCGCGTCGAGACGCCGTTCTTCTCGGCGCTGGAGCGGCGCCTCGCGACGCTGGACGAAGTGCCGACGCTGCTCATG